>JADLCW010000042.1 GCA_020847015.1 Thermomicrobiales bacterium
GAGAACGGACGAGCGTCCATGCGGTTTGGAGCGCGGGGGGCCAGAGATCCGCGCGGAGGGATGCATGAACTGGGAGAGTTGCCGGCGTGCGCGGAGCCGCGCCGGGCGGTGGTTGATCCCGGTCGCGGCAGCGATGGCGCTGGTGTTGCCGTCAGCCACGATGGCGCAGGACCAAGGCGTGCTGCCGGTCGTCACCGATGACGTTGTGGCGGTGGTTGACGGATCCGATGTCGCCGCGGCGGCTCCGGATCAGGGCTGGATTGATCCTGCCGCGGCTCCGACCGAGGGCTGGGTCGTCGATCCCAACGCTGCTCCGGTCGATCCGGCGGCGGACCCGAACGCGATTCCGATCGAGGCGGCCCCGGCCGACGCGGCCGATGCGGTTCCGGCCGAACCCGCTGTACCGGTCGATCAGTTGCCGGCGATCAATCCCTCGCTGGCCCCGCCGCCTTCTACTGGCAATCTGACTCCGGGAGCGAACTGGAGTCCTCCGGCGGAGGTCTACGTTGCCGAAACCGGGCAGGCCGTTTCCGGGGTTTTCCTCGATGTCTGGCGCGCCTGGGGAGCCGCGCTCTCGTGGGGTTTCCCAATCACTCCGGAGCTGCAGGAGGGCGGCAAAACCGTCCAATACTACGCCTTTGGCCGTTTCGAATGGACGCCGGACGACCCGAGCGGCAACGTCGTTCAATTTGGCAACCTGGGCAAGGCGACCCAACCGTTCATGCTGCGTCGTGGTTTGCCGGGGCACGGCGAAGCCGTCAAGAGCGCCGCGGCGGCGGCTCGCGCCTGGGCGCCGCTCGGCCAAGGCGAAGCTGCGGCCGACACCGAGACGTCGCGTTTCATACCTGAAACGGGTCACACCGTTTCCGGCGACATCCTGGCCTACTGGACCCAGACCGGAGAAGCCAGCTACCTCGGCAACCCCGTGTCGGAACCGTACGAGATCGACGGTGTCACCTATCAGGTGTTCGAACGCGGCAAGGTCGCGCAGGAAGACGGCGGGTGGCCCTACGTGCTGCCGATCGGTCAGATCGTGGCCGCTCGCTACGGTCTCGCCGAAGATGCCTCGCCGCAGGGCGATCTGCCGACCTACAGCGAGGCGCTCTTTTCACCGCCGCCGGCTCCGGTTCCCGGTGTCGATATTCCGGTGGATCCCAACGGCGAGCGGCACGTGCTGGTCAGCTTGTCGCAGCAGTACCTGTGGGCCTATCAGGGCGACGTCGTGCTCTGGCAGGGGTATGTCAGCACCGGGCGCACGGGTTACGAAACGCCGCCTGGCAGTTTCCATGTGCTGTCGAAACTCCCCGTCCAGACGATGGAGGGAGTGCTCGGCGGCGAGTACTACAACGTGCCCGACGTGCCGGATGTGATGTATTTCACCAATTTCGGCCACGCTCTGCACGGCACCTACTGGCACAACAACTTTGGCACGCCCATGAGCCACGGGTGCATCAATCTGCCCATGAATGTGGCGGAATGGATGTATGCCTGGACCCCGATGGGGATGCGGGTCGACATCGTGCCCTGAAGCGCTCATTCCGGTTCGAGGGGAGGGAGCAGCGGCGCCGGCAGCAATGCCGGCGTCGCTGTGCGCGGCGCTTTGTCATGTGGCCGGGGCGACTACGATCTGGCGGCAACCAGTCCCGGCGGTCTGCCGATGGCATGTTGGCTGCGGGCCCGAACCGGCGGCCGCGGGCGTCACCCTGGGCCGGCGTCAGTTCGTTTGCATTCCGGCGCCGCTCCCGGCAGGGACGGCCGGCGCCAGAAAGGCGTATCGCTCATGCCGCAGTCGCGCAACATCGCTCTCGCCTTCATTCTCGCTGGTGGTCTCGCCGGCATCGGCGCGTCGCCGCCGGGCGCGCCGGTTTTCGCGCAAGAGGCGGCAACGCCGGTCGCCACGTCGGTCCCGATGGATGCCGAAGCGGTCGTCGCCAAGGTGCTGCCGGCGGTGGTGACGGTCATCAACGCGCCTGGCGCGCCGGCAGCTACGCCCGTGGCGGTTGTGCCGGGGCAGGAGCCATTGCCTCAGCCGACCGGCGTTGGCACCGGATTCATCGTCGACGAGCAGGGGCACATCGTCACCAACGAGCATGTCGTGCAGGGTGGCGACCATTTCGAGGTCATCTTGCAGTCAGGTGAGAAGCGGCCGGCCACCCTGGTCGGCGCCGATCCGCTCAGCGACATCGCCGTGGTCAAGATCGACGGGACCATTCCGGCCACGCTGCGATTCGGCAACTCCGACCAGTTGCGCGTTGGGCAGTCGGTGCTGGCCATCGGTTCGGCACTGGGCGATTTCACTGGCACCGTCACCGAGGGCATCATTGGCGCGCTGGATCGCGACTTCCCGCTTATGCAGGGGGCGGCCGCCTACTCCAACCTGATCCAGCACGATGCGCCGATCAACCCCGGCAACTCGGGCGGCCCGCTGGTCGACGCCGCTGGCGAGGTGATCGGAGTCAATACACTTGGCATCAACGAAGTCCCGGAGGCCGGACCGGTGCAAGGGTTGTTCTTCGCCATCCCTTCCGACACCGTTCAGCGGATCGTGCAGACGCTGATCGAGTCCGGGCACGTCACCTATCCGTATCTCGGTGCGGAGATCCGGGAGATCTCGCCTGACGTGGCCGGGCAATACGATTTGCCAGCCGACTATGGAGCCTACATTGCTGGCGTCGTGCCGGGTGGACCGGCAGAACATGCCGGACTGCGGGAAGGCGACATCATTACCGGCATCGACGGAAAAGCGATCGGTCGTGACGATTCCTTCACGGAATTGCTGTTTTCCCACAAGCCAGGCGATACGGTCGAGGTGACGCTCCAGCGCGATGGCGCCGAGCAGAAGGTGAATGTCACCCTCGGCGAGCGCCCGGACGAGGCATAACCGACGCTCTTGGCGAGCCAATCGGGCAGTGGTTTCCGCCGATGGAACGAATCCTGCATGACTGCTGATGACGACCGCCAGCCGCGATATCGTCGGTATCGTTCGGTTCTGCCGATGTAGCGATTGGTGCGCCGGCAGCAACCCGGCGACGGCATCGACTCCAAGGCGTGCCGCCGCCACAGGATGACGGCGAGCGGTCACCGCTTGCGACCGTCGGACCAGTGTAAGAGGAGACGCTCATGGGTCACCCGGCCACCGATGGCTTCCTGTCTCGTCGTGTGGTACTCGGAAGGGGAGCGGCCGGATTGGCTGCGGGTGCGTTCGCAGCGTCCGGCGCGCGTCTGGCTTCGGCGCAAGATGCCATGTCGGAGGCTACCCCGGCGCTCCCGGTCGGAGTCGAAGCCGTGATGACCAACTCGCGCTACGCGGAGTTCACTCGCTGGGGCGTCTTTGTCGCAGACCGGGCTAGTGGCGAGCCGATCTATGGACTCCGCGAAGTCGAACGATTCATTCCCGGTTCGGTCACCAAGCTCTACCCGGCTGCGGCGGCACTTGATGCCTATGGATCAGAATTCCGGTTCCGCACGCCGCTTTACCGCACGGGGGCGCTGGTCGACGGCGTGATCGATGGCGATCTGGTGCTCGTCGCCAGCGGCGACCCGACGATGGGCGGGCGCGACCAGCCAGATGGAACGATGGCCTTCACCGAAACCGACCATACCTACGCCAATGTCTTGCCCGGCGCGCAGTGGACCGATCCCGATCCACTGGCCGGGTTGGACGATCTGGCGCGGCAGGCCGCGGCAGCTGGCGTCGAGCGCATTTCCGGCGATGTCATCGTCGATGCCCGCCTATGGCCGCAGATGGCGAAAGGCGAATATGTCCTCTCGCCGATCGCGATCAACGACAACGTGATCGACCTGCTCGTCTCGCCTGGCATCGAGGGCCAGCCGGCAACCCTCGAGGTCCGGCCTCGCTCGGCGGCCTTCCAGGCGGAAATCGACGTCACGACCGTAGGAGCCGAGCAGCCGCTCGCGCTGACGGTGGATTCACCGGGAGCGGGACGGATTGTCGTGCGCGGGCAGATCGCAGAGGGGAGCGCGCCGGCGCTGCGCATCTTCCAGATCGAAGACCCGCCCGCTTTCGCGCGTACGCTCCTGATCGAAGCGCTCGAGCGAGAAGGAATCGCGGTCGCATCTCCGGCGACTGGCCCCAACCCGACCGACCGCTTGCCCGATCCGGGTTCGTATCGGTCAGAGAATGTCGTCGCCACCCACGAGTCGCTGCCGTTCGCTCAATTGATCCGCGTGACGCTCAAAGTCAGCATGAACGAGATGGCCGATGTCCTCGTGTTCCTGCTGGCGCTGAAGCGCGGCGCCGACACCTTCGATGCAGGATTGCAAGTCATCGGTGAATTTCTCGACGCAAACGGGCTCGCTCGAGATGTGGTGTCGCTCGGCGACGGCCGCGGCATCGATGTCAGTGACCTCTTCGGCCCGCGTGCGATCTGTGCGCTGCTGCTGATGATGGCCGAGCGGGCGGATTTCGATGTGTTCTACGACGCGCTGCCGATTCTCGGCGTCGACGGCACCGAGCGCGCCGCCGTACCGACGGACAGCCTGGTGAAGGGCCGAGCGCGGGCGAAAAGCGGCACCAGCATCGCCAGCAACCCCATGAACCAGCGATTGCTGGTCCTCGCGAAGGCAAGTGCGGGATATTTGACCGGCGCCAGCGGCCGCGAGGTCGTCTATGCCGTCTTCATGAACGACACGGAGATGACGGCGATCGACGATGTCTTTGGTCTGATCGACGACCAGGGCGCAATCGCGGAAGCGCTGTACGCGGCGCTTTGATCGAACCCCCCGCGATCGTTTCCAGACTGGGACGCAGCGCCCGCATGTGACGCGGTTCGCTCCGTACGTCGTGGCGAAGTCGCCATACGCCGGAGAGAGAACGAGCCGCCACGCGTTGTTCGCCAGCCGATTCCCGCCGTTGGTGGGGAGCGACGGGGCGACGTGGTAGCCTTGGCGCGGCGATTCGCAACGCGCCGGATGGGTATCCGGGCGTAGCGCCGCGAGTCGCCGGGACGTATCGTGCCGACCCTGCCGCATTGTCGAAGAAAGTCGCTGCTCGTCATCCCGGTGGCGCTGCTGGCGCTCCTTGGGGTGCTCGGGGCGCCAACGACGGCGCGGGCCGGAGCTGACTTGCCGCATCCGCATGCGCTGCTCCAGTTGGTGGTGGAGGCGGCCACGGGCGTCCATCATCGCCACGATCCCGCTGCCGCCGCAGCCATTGGCGGCGGTCACGAGCACGATCTCGCGCACGCCCTGTCATACGTGCCAGCGAAGACGCCGGGCGCGTCCTCGGACCTGCCGACGTTGGAGACCGCGGCGCACGGCAGTTTTGCCGCGCTCGTGGTGATGACGAGCGTGGCGATCGTCGCCAGCGCGATCCGGCCGCTAGGGTGGCCGTTGCTGGCGCTCCTGGAGGGCTTGAATGCTTCACTGACCCCTCCGCCTCCGCGCGAGGCCGGTTCGATATCGCCGTGCACCGCGACTGCAGCCGAGTTCTGAATGCTGCGCGGCGGGAACCATGACCGAAGATTCCTGAAGCCGACTGTCGGCTGGGTCGGTTGGTGCGGCGGTGACACATGCTCAAACCGGGTGGCGATCTCTTGAAGCCGCGCCGAACTTCGGCGTGGCGACTGCGGTTGCAGGCATCGAACGGAGGAGACGGGACATGGCGGCGGCGATGAATCAGGGAAGGCGGGTCATCCGGCGCGCTGGAACCGTGCTGGCGCTGGGCGCGTTGTTGGGAACGGCCGCGACCGGTCCGGGCGTGCTGGCCCACGCGGCGCATGGGCACCCAGCCAAGATTCACCAGGGCACATGCGACGACTACGGCGCAGTCGCCTTTCCGCTCAATGGCGTCGGTGGCGAGGTCGATCTCAGCGGGGCGCCGGTAAAGCCGGTGACGGCGGTCAACGAACGGAACGCGTACCAGGTGCTGTATAGCGAAACCGAGATCGCGACCACATTGGACGATCTGCTGGCCGAACCCCGGGCGCTGGTGGTCTACGCCAGTGACGACGATTTGAGCGCGATGTCCTGTGGCAACCTCGGCGGAGCCAGAATCGGCGACGAACTGGCGGTGGGACTGGCGGAGTCGGGCATGCCCGGTCATTCCGGCATCGCTGTGCTGGACCCGGATGGCGACCAGACCGAGGTCAAAATCTATCTGGGACACGCTCTGGCTCCGGTTAGCGCGCAGCAGGGAGGGGCCGCTCACGATGACGACCACGATGATGGCGGCCCAGCGACGCCCACAGACCATGATGACAGCGGAGATCATGCTGACGCCTAAGCCGGCGAATTCTGGAGGAAATGGCGCACGATGATTGGATGGCGACTGCGGATTGCGGCGACTGCTCTGGGGGCAGCGCTGCTTCCATTCGTGGCGGCGGCCCACGTTACTGTGGACACCGCCGACGGCAAGTACGCCGTCGAACTTGGATTTGAACACGAGCCGGCCTACCTTGGCCAACCGAACGCGCTCTTCGTCAAGGTGGGTGAATATGCCACCGGCGGGACCAAACCGGTGGACGGGCTAGTCGGCGCGCTCACGGCCGAAGTGGAAAAAGACGGCCAGACTCAGGAGCTGGATCTGACGCCCCAGGGCGACGGCGTGTACCTCGGCGTGTTTTACCCGACCGCGCTCGGCGACTATACCTTCCGCGTCTCCGGCGACATCAATGGCTCTCCGGTGAACATCGAGGAGTCGTCGTCGCCAACAACGTTCGATCCCGTGCAGTCGCTGGCGGCGGCTGAGTTCCCGGCGCCGCTACCGAGTGTGGTCGATGTCGCCGCCCAGGCGGAGTCCGCCGCGTCGGCGGCGCAATCGGCACGGCTCTTCGCCATTATCGGCATCATCGTCGGCGCGCTGGGTCTGGTCGTCGGCGGGACTGCCTTTGCTGCGGCGCGTCGGCAGTAGTCGGGGGCCGTGGACATGCGCGCGATACGGATCGCGTTTGGCGGGAGGGAAAGCTATTCCTCGCGCTGTGAACCAGCATACGAACCACAACGCCGCGGCGACAGGCGGTCGACGGGCGCCGCGTGGGCGGCGCTGCTGGTCGTTCTGCTGGCGGCTGCCGGGTTGGCGGCTCCGTCCCCGGCCGCCGCACACGCCTTCGTGGAATCGTCGACGCCGACGGCTAACGCCGTGTTGCCGAGCGAGCCGAGTGAGGTGCGCCTGCGCTTCACCGAGCCGCTGGAACGGAGTTACAGCAAGGCCGAACTGTTCGATCAGAATGGGCAGGCGCTGCCCGGCGCCGTGTCCCGCTTCACCGATGATCCGAACGAAATGATCCTCTCGATGCCGGCTGGGCTTCCCAACGGAACGTATTCGGTGCTGTGGCGGACGCTGTCGACCGCCGATGCTCACACCGCACAGGGCTACATTCCCTTCACCATTGGCACCCAGAAGGACGTGCGACCGGTCGCGGCCCCCGCGGTGACGGCTGTCTCGACTGGGGCGCCGGCGTGGGCGCAGGCGGCGTCGCGCTGGCTGGCGCTGCTGGGATTGGCGGCGATGGTCGCCATCTGGCCGGTGTGGCTGTTCGTGCTGCGCCCGTCTATTTCGCCGGCCTGGCAGGCGGGGCCAACGATGACTCGTCGCGCTCGTCGCTTCGCGACGGGGGCGATCGTGTTCGCCATGGTCGCGAATGTCATTGCCCTCGCGGTGCAGGCAATGGCGACGCTGGCCGGCGGCGGTTTCCTGGGGTCGCTGACGACGACCCTGTTCGAGACGCGATACGGCACCTTGTGGCTGATCCGGATCGGTCTGGCGCTCATCTTCGCGGCGGCGCTGCTGGGCGTCGGCTGGTGGTGGCCCAGGCGACGCCCCGCGCCGGTGGCGGCGGCATTGTTGCTGGCGGCGCTGCTGCCGTTGCCGTTTAGTCTGCTCGCGCATGCCGCCGCCCAACCGGAGGGGCGCGCCTCGGCCATCGCGTTTGACTACGCCCATCTGCTCGGCGCCTCGATCTGGGTCGGCGGCGTGTTCGCGCTGCTGGCGGTGCTGGCTCCGACGCTGCGCGACTTGACCCCGGCCGGGCGGCAGGTCGTGCTGGGGCGGGCGCTGCCGCGTTTCTCTCTGCTGGCTCTGATCGCCTGGGGCGTAATGACGCTGACGGGCGTCTACGCCGCCTGGCTCCAGGTCGGCAATCTGACCGCGTTGACCACCACGCCCTACGGTCAGTCGCTGCTGCTGAAGCTGGTGCTGCTGGTTCCGCTGCTGGCGCTGGCTGCCTTCAATCTGTTCGTCGTCACCCGCAAAATTGCCCAGGCGACCGATGAGGAGCGGAGCACGAGCTGGAGCGGCAACTTCGTCACCCTCGTCGCCGCCGAGGCAGTGCTGGTGACGCTGGTGCTGGGTGTCGTGGGGATGTTGATCGGGCAGGCTCCGGCGCGCGAGGAGCTGGCGCTCGGCGCCGGCCGCATGTTGATCCACCTCGATGCCGCAGGGCAGCCGGGAACGCTGATCATCACCCCCGGCACGGTCGGCGAGAACCACTACCGGCTGGAGTTGGGGTCGGGTCATGAGGCGCATCTGCGAAGCCCAGGCGGCGCCGATGCCGTTCTGCGCTTTTCGCTGCCGGAGCGCAAGACCGGTCAAACCGAGGTGCGCCTGGCGCCGGCGGCGAGCGGCGCGTTCGAAGGACACGGCAGCGAACTGAGCATCGTCGGCGACTGGACGATCGAGGCGGTGGTCAAAGCCGCCGGCCAGCCCGACTGGGACGCCTCGGTCACCCGCGCGGTCGGCACGGAACCCCCCGCGAGCGACCAACCGCCGCCTCCGCCGCGCTTCGGGCCGTCTGGCATCGCCGGATTGCTGCTGATGATCGGCGGACTGGTCGGCGTCTGCTGGGCTGCCTTTAGTCGCCAGTCGATGATGCGCCGTGAGGCGATCGGATTGGGGCTGGCGGCGCTGGCGATCGGACTGCTGGTGCTATTCCAGGCGCGCTCGCCGGCTGCGACATCGGCGGCAGACGGCTCGACCGCATTGGTGGAGCGGCCGGATCAGGCGCTGGTGACACGCGGGGAGCCGCTGTTCGCCCGGAATTGCGCGAGTTGTCACGGCGCCGGCGGCCAGGGCGATGGTCCGGCTGCGACGGAGCTGGGCGCCGTACCCGCCAATCTCACCGTCAGTCATGCCCGTGCCCACGGCGACGACACGCTGGAGTTCTGGGTCAAGTACGGCATCGGCGGTACGAAGATGCCGGGCTTTGGGGACGAGCTCAGCGATGAGCAGATCCGCGATGTGGTCGCCTATCTACGCGAATTGCAATGGACGTCATCGAAGGCGGCGGAGGCGCCGGGAGCCGAAGCGTGCACCGTGGAGCCGCGCTCCATCGTCCAGATGCGCGATCTGGCTGGCGCAGCAACACCCGTGGCGGTTCCCCTGGGCGCGGGTGGCGCCCCGGCCGACGCCGCCGAGGTCGCTGAAGTCCACGCCACGGTGCGGGAACTGGTCGCCTGCTCCAACGCTGGCGATGCTATGCGGCGTCTGGCGCTCTATTCTGACGCGCGCATTGCCCAAGCCTACCCAGATGGGCCTGACGCCGCGCTGGAACGCATCGCCGGAACCGCAATTCCGGTTCTGCCGCGGGAGCGGGTGGCGCTGCTGGATATTTCCGATGCCTGGCGGCTGCCGGATGGGCGACTCCGTGCACGGGTGACCCTCGATAATCCACAATTCCATTCGCACGCTCCGGCGACGCCCGGGGCAGAGCAGCAGCAATCGGAATCCGCCACCCTCGTATTCGCGCGGGCGGGCGACCGTTTGACGATCGACGGGATGCAACAGTAACCGAGGAGGTCTCAGCGGCATGAGCGATACGCCGTCCAACGGAAACCGACGCAAGACACCGGCGGAGAATGCCGAGCAGCGGATCACCGGACGGGCGCAGCGCAAGCTGGCCAAGGAGCAGGAAGCCAGGCGGACGCGGGTGTACACCATCCTCGCCGCGCTTGGCGCCGTCCTCGTTGTGGTGGTGCTGCTGTTCGTGTTCGCGCGGCAGGGTGAAGCGGGGCCGCCGGTGGCGACTGCGCCAGCGCTGGCCGAAACCATCCCCGTCGATGGCCGCACCATGGGCGATCCGAACGCTCCGGTGAAAGTGCTCGAGTACGGCGACTACCAGTGCCCCGGCTGCGGAAACTTCAACAAGAAGGTCAAGCCGGATTTGATCAAGGATTACGTGGAGACGGGCAAGGTCTTTTTCGAGTTCCGTGACTACGCCTTTATCGGGGCGGAATCGAAACTGGCTGCCGAAGCCGCCGTCTGCGCGGCCGACCAGAACAAGTTCTGGGCGTTCCACGACACCGTGTTCGCCAACCAGGGTCACGAAAATGCCGGTAGCCTCAGCGCCGACCGCTTGCGGACCATGGCCGAGACGATCGGGCTGGATATGGCGGCCTACGACGCCTGCCTGAAAACCGACAAGCCGACGGAAACAGTCGCCAACTTTATGGCCGAGGCGCGCGCCAAGGGCGTCGATTCGACCCCCTCGGTGTTTGTGAACGACACGAAAATCCCCTGGACGGGGTACGAGGGTCTGAAGGAGGCCATCGACAAGGCGCTGGCCGAGCAGAGCTAGCGCATATCCCGCCGGAATCCGCGACCCTGAGGCAGTGCGCCTCGGGGTCGCGCCGCCGGATTCGTCTCGCGCGTGGCGCCCTCACGCCGCGTGAGCCGGATCGGGTTTGGAGGGAAGGGGTTTTGAAGATTGCTCCGATGCGCGGGATGTTCCCCGCGTTCATTGTGATGCTCTTGTTGGCGGGATCGGCCGTCGGCGCGCTCGCTGTCAGCGACGGCACGGGCAGCCTCGGCGGGGTGCACTGGGCGCGCCGCGGCACGCCGTTCACCCTCGAAGTGGGCGACAACACGCGCGGCAAGTGGCCTGCGTATCTCAGGCGCGCGGCGCGACAGTGGAACCGCTCGGACGTGGTTCGCTTCAAGGTGGTGAGCGGCAACGCCAACCCAACCAAGTGTCAGCAAACCAATGGCCGGGTGGAAGTGTGCAGCGCGAATTATGGCCAATCGGGTTGGCTCGGTCTGACTCGGCTCTTCTACGCCAACAACGACAAGCAGCACATCATCGCCGCAACCACGAGGCTCAACGACTCCTACTTCAACCAGAAGAACGGAACCTACAACACCAAGAATGCCCGGC
>JADLCW010000043.1 GCA_020847015.1 Thermomicrobiales bacterium
CGGTGTCGCCGCGCTGGATGGCGGTGGGGTTGGCGGGCGAGATACCGGCCGTCGTCACCGAGGATGGGGTGCGCTTGCAGTTGAGCGCGCCGGAGGGACAGCGCGAGTTTCTGGCCGGGGTGTTCGAGCGCGCCGATCACGCGGCGACGCTGAACGCGCTGTATCGGGAAACCGCCTACGTGGTGCTGTTGGTGCGCGACCGACTGGAACGAGAGCGCCCGATCGAGGCGCGGTTTGCGGCGCTGGATGACGCCGACGATGCGGAGGTGGCCTAGGTGGATGTGCGGTTGCAGGGGCATTTCACGACCAAATCCCCGCTGAGTCATATCAGTGAGAGTTTGTCCACGACCAGCTATCTGGCGCAAGAGCCGATCCTGCAACCGGACGGCGCGGTATGCGAGGTGTTTTGCCTCTCCGGAAATAGCTGGCGGGGACAACTGCGGGACCGGGCGGCGGCCTACATGCTGGCGCGGATCGGCGATCCCCGGTTGCCGCTGGACGCGTTTCACCTGCTCTTCTCCGGCGGGCGCATCGGCGGCGAGCAAACCGTCAATGTGGAGCGGGCGCGCGCGTGGCGACGCACCATCCCGCTGGTGGCGTTGTTCGGCGGCGGGGTGGGCAATCAGATTTTGCCGGGCAAACTGCGTATCGCCAACGCCTATCCGGTGTGTCGTGAGGCGATTCCGGCGCTGCTGCACACCGATCCGGACGCCATCGTCGCCTCCTACCGGGGGATGACGATGGAGAAGAGTTTCTCGCGCACCGACGACGGCAAGGACGAACGACTCAACCAGTGGTTGAGCGACGGGGCGCCCACGCAGGCGGCGCTGATGGACGGGTCCGGCGAGCCGGCGGTCAAACCCAAACGCGGCAAAGCGGCCGGCGAGGTCGCCGACCAGATGCGGATGACCGCCGAACTGCTCATCGCCGGGGTGCGATTGGAAACCCGGATCACCGCGCTGGACGTCTCCGAGATCGAACTGGGGGCGCTGGTTTCGGCGCTGCATCAGTTCGCCCGTTCGCCGCATGTGGGCGGGCAGGCCAGTCGCGGCCACGGGCTGGTCGATCTCGATTACGAGATCGTCGATCTGGACACGGGCGAGGTCCGCCCGTTCGTGGCGATTCGGGGCGGCGCGCTGACGCTGGCCGATCCGGCGCGGACGGCGCTGGACGCCTATGACGCCCACCTGAAAATCATGTACGACGCGATGCTCTCCGAGCGGGGCGGCGAGATCGTCAAAATGCTGGGCGCGGCGGCATGACGCACGGGCCGCTGATCGTCACTGCCGAACTGGCCAACGGCTATGCCAGCGCCGATCCGTGGTCGCCGGGGTTGGATGGGATTCTGGCCTACTGGGCGCTGCGCGAGCAATTGGGGGAAGCGGAGTTCGCATTGGGGATGACCGGACATCGGCCGCTGGTGGAACCCGATCTGCCGCTGGACCGCGACGGCGACGGTGCGCGGTGGTGGTGGGTCTGTTCGTCCCCGGAGGCGGTGGGGGTGGCCGAACGGTTCGTGCGTTGGGAGCATCGCCGCTTCGATCTGGACGCGGCCACGCAGCATGTCGAAGAGCGGGTGCGCTCGGTGCTGGTGGGCGGGGGACCGTACAAAAACTATCGCAACCGGCGAGTGGGGGTGGTGTGTCGGGCGCTGACATGGCGCTGCGTGGGCGAGGCGAGCGAGATCGAACGATTGCTGCGCCGCTGCGAGACGGTGGGAGCCGGGCATACCCACGGCTGGGGAGCGGTGCGCCGCTGGCGAGTGGAGCCGGGCACGGCGGAGGATGGGGAGCGGGCGCGCAACGACCGGCCGTTGCCGGTGCAGATCGCGGCGGCGCGCGGGGTATTCGGACCGCAGTGGGAGTGGGGCATTCGACCGCCGGGACGAGCGCCGGAACATCGGGCGCTGTGCGTGATGCCGGAGCGGGGCTGATGGCCGGCGAGGCGCTGCGACGCGAAGACGCGCTGCACGCGCGCACGCGCAGCTTTCGGGCGCGGGCGGGGCGTGCGGCGGACGTTCTCGCCGAGGCGTTTGATGGGGCCGCCAAACCGGCGGTGGCGTTTTCCGGCGGCAAGGACAGCCTGGTGACGCTGGCGTTGGCGGCGCGGGCGCGACCGGATGTGACCGCGATCTGGAGCGATGACGAGTTGGAGTATCCCGAGACGCCGGGGGCGATCCGGGCGGCGGGCGCGGCGCTGGCGGTCGATCTGGTGATCGTGGCCGGGTTCAGCCGCCACGCCGGCTGGTTCGATCCGTGGCGAGATGCGCCGTTTTGGCGGGAGCCGGACCCGGCAATGCTCCCCATCGGGATGCGCGCCGAAGCGTGGCAGGCGCAAGCGGGGTATGACGCGGTGGCGACCGGGTTGCGGGCGGCCGAACGGGCGGGGCGGCGGATCAACGCCCGGATGCGGGGACTGATCTACCCGGCGCCGGAGAACGCCGCGCATCGGCGAGCGCAACCGTTGGCGTGGTGGCATCTGGCCGATGTGTGGGCGGCCATCGCCGCGTGGGAACTGCCCTACAACCCGGTCTACGACGTGCTGGCCCGTGCCGGTGTGCCGCGCAACCTGCAACGAGTGGGACCGCTGCCGTTGTCGCCGGGGTGGGTGTTGCGCGCCGGCTGGCCGATGGAGTATCGGCGGCTGGTGGAACGCTACGGGGCGCGGTGGGGGTGAGGGTGACGGACGCGGTGACGGTGGTTCGGCTGCGGGAGTGGGCGCCGGGGTCCGATCCGGTGCGGGTGGTGGTCAACGCGGCGGGGCGGGTCGATCTGGCGCTGACGGACCGACTGCACGATGAGACGCTGCCGCGTCCCTACGCCACGGCCAGAGCGGGCAGCGCGCTGGATGCGATCTGTTTCGCCGACGATCTGGCCCGCGCGCTGTTGGCCGGCTCGCCCGGCGCGGTGATCGCGGCGCGCAAAACACCCGCCGAGATCGCGGCCGGATTCGTGGGGCGTACGGCGCGACTGGCGTTTCTCAGTCCGACCCGGTTTCGGGTGGCCGGGCTGGATTATCTGCTGCCCGATCCGTTCCACCTGTTCGGCGGGTTGCTGGATCGCTGGCAGGGGTTGGGCTGGCCGGAACAGATCGTGCCCAATGTGCGGCGACTGGCGGCCGAACCGGAGCGGTTGCAGGTGGAGATCCATCGCGACGGACCGACGCGGCGCGGGTTCGTCGGGGTGGTCGCCTACGATCTGGTCGGGTTGTCGGCGGAGGAGCGCGCGGCGGCGTGGGCGCTGCTGCGGTTCGGCGAGTGGCGGGGGGTGGGGGCGCACACCAGTTACGGGTGTGGTCGGGTGCGCTTGCTGCGACCGGGCGAGACGGGCGAGCGGGCGCGCAGCGCATGGGCGGCCTGAGTCGGGCCGGCAAACACTGGTCGGCGGCGGAAGAGTTGACGGTCATCGCGCTGGTGGATCGGTTGACGGTGGCCGAACTGGCGCGCCGGTTGGGACGCACCGAAAAGGCCGTCACCCGCTGGCGGGAGCGGCACGGGGTGTACCCGACCACGGCGGGGTGGTTGACCAGCGGCTGGGCGGCGCGGGAGAGCGGCTACAGCGCGCAGCGGCTGACGGCGCTGGCGCGAGCGGGGAAAACCAGCGCCCGCCGGGTGCCGGGCGGGCGCTGGTGGTTGTTCGATGGCGACGATTTGCCGCGCCGGGGCTAGCGGATCAGCCCGACCGCGCGCAGCCGGGTCTCATCGTCGCCGGCATCCTCTGGCAGTCGCCACCACCGTTCCACCGCATCGACGATGGCCAGCGATTGGGTCAGGGGCAGCGCGTGTAGTCGGGCGACCAGCGCCGGTCCGTCGATGTCCCACTTGGCGGCCAACCCGTCCGGCAGCGCGTCGGCGATTTCGGCCCACAGGAACGCCGCCGAGGTGGCGTCCATGCGCGAGCCGTTGAGCGCGTCGCAGATGGCCAGCGCCTCGTTGGGCGCGAGCGAGACCATGCCGAGCGCGCGGGCGAGCAGCGTGTAGTAGCGGTCCAGATCGCGACAGGCGGTCATGCCGGGCGACTCGCCGGCGCTTTGGCGCGCCGAGAGCGCCGACTCGATGATCTGGTCGCGAAATTGCACGGGGTTTGGGCGCTTGTCGCTCATGACGATCTCCGGTAGCTGGCGATGCGTGCGGCGCGTTCGGCGGATTCGGCGGCAGTCACCGCATCGGCGGCCGGCCCAGCGGGGACGAACCACACCAGCCACGGATGCTGGCCGATCTCCGGACCAACCAGCGGGGTGAGTTCGGCCGCATCGCGGGTTTCCACCGGCGGCGCTTCGCGAGCCGGCTCGGCGCGCAGCACGCGGGCGCCGTAGACCTTCCGGTAGGCATCGTCGAAATGGGCGCGGATCGTGCGCCACGGCGGGGTTTGCGTGGACCCGGAACCGAGGGGATCGAACGAGGCGTAGACCAGCTCGCAGTGTTCGTCGGCGGCGCAGTAGACCGAGCAGTCGTGACCGGGGATGGGGGCGCTCATCGGGCGGCCTCGATTTGCTGCGGATCGTCGCCGGGATCGCCGCTGAGGATCGCCAGGGCGCGGTGATTGGTGGCGATGCGGCGGCAGTGGCGCTCCAGCGCGGACTCGGCTTCGGCGGCTTCCGGGTCGTGCGCGGCGACGGACGCGGCGGCCATGCGCGCGTAGGCGTCGGCGGTCTGGTTGAGGGCGTCGGAGAGGTTCATTGGTCGTTTCTCCTGTCTGAGGGGTGGCCGGGGCCAGCGCCCCGGCCGGGCGACTGAACTACAGCGAAGAGTCGGCGGCGTCCATCAGGCGACCGAGATCGGCCCCGTGCATGGCCCGGACCTGATCGTTGGCCGCGCCGGCGGCGTCGAAGCGGACCCAACCGCGCTCGCCGCGCACGATCCAGTCGCCCCGGCGGAATCCGCGCCCGTCGAACTTGGCGCGGATGGCCCCGGCGCGCTCGACGGCGACGGTTTGCGCGGTTTCGGCGGCGCGCTCGGCCAGTTTGGCGGGGACCGCGACCGGGGCTTCGGCGTCCATGGCCGCCAATTCGTCGGCGGTCGGCAGACCGCGCTTGCCGAAATCATCGTTGCCGGTTTCGATGCGGACGCCGCTCGCGTCGTAGCGCGCCCAGTGGTCGTTGTTGGTTCGGACACCGCGTACCGTGCCGTCGCTCTGGGGCTTCCACATCGTCGTCGCCATGTCCGTTCCTCCTGCTGCGTGTCCGGGAGCCATCTCCCATCTGCCACTATGGTACACCATGGTGTAC
>JADLCW010000044.1 GCA_020847015.1 Thermomicrobiales bacterium
CGCCTGCCACCCCTCAGGCAGCCCGTGGCAGGGCACCCCGAGCAGCGCCGCCAACTGGGCGCGCAGCGGATCGTCGGTGCAGAGGTTGGCGCTGAGGCGGTCGCGGTCCAGCATCTCGCGCAGCAGACGAAATTCGGCGGCGGTGAGCAGCAGGCTGCTGTCGCGCGGCACGATCAGATCGATCGGCTGACCGCCACGACCCGCCTCCCGCAACCGATGCAGCACATCGGCAAGGGAGTCGTCGTCGCCGGCAACGACCACCGAGGGGTGCCGCGTCACCACGGGTGCGCTCCCGGGCGCGTTCGCGGATTCTTCGCGCCGCCCACCGCGCAGTTGGTTCCGCGTCCTCCCAGCTCCGCCATCCTCGACGCTATCCGCTCAGACCGCGGGCAACAATGCCGGGCGCGGCGGCCAGCGCCTCATCCAACTTGCCCGCGTTCTTGCCGCCCGCCTCGGCCAGATCGGGGCGGCCGCCGCCGCGCCCATCAACGATGATCGCCGTCTCGCGCACGATATCGCCTGCCTTCACTCCACGCGCCACAACATCTGGGGTCACCATCGCCAGCAAGCTCGGTTTGCCGTCGATCACCGCACCCAGCACCACCGCGCCGCTGCCGATGCGGTCGCGCAGCCGGTCGCCCATCTGGCGCAGTGCTTGCTTGCCGTCGGCATCGACGCGCGCGGCCAACACCCGCACGCCGTCGACGTCGACCGCGCGGTCGATCAAATCGCCCGCGCGCGCGCCGGCCAGCTCGCCGCGCAGCCGATCCAGATCGCGCTCCAGCCCACGAGCGCGCTCCTGCAGCGTCTCCACTGCGGCCGGCGCTTCGATCCATGACGCACGCAAAGCGCGGCCAGTTTCCTCCAGCACCCGCCCCTGGTCGAGCATGCGGTCGATCGCCGCCGTTCCGGTGACCGCTTCGATGCGGCGCACCCCGGCCGCCACGCTCCCCTCGGACACGATCAGAAACGGTCCGATCTCGCCCAGTCGGCCAACGTGGGAGCCACCGCAGAGTTCGCGCGAGAATCCGCCAATGCGCACCTCGCGCACCACGTCGCCATATTTTTCGCCGAACAACGCCATCGCGCCGCCGGCGACCGCCTCGGCGTAAGGGCGGATCGTGGTTTCAACCGGCGTGTCGCGCAGCACCTCGTGATTGACGATCTCGGCCACCCGCGCGACCTGCGTTGGCGTCACGGCGTCCAGGCTGGTGAAGTCGAAGCGCAGCCGCTCTGGCGCGACCAGCGAGCCAGCCTGGCGGGTATCGGTTCCCAACACCATCCGCAGCGCCTTGTGCAGAAGGTGGGTGGCGGTGTGATTGCGGCGGATCGCCTGTCGTCGCCCGGCATCGATCTCGGCGGACGCCCGCTCGCCGACGCGCACGAACCCCTCGGCGACTCTGCCCCGGTGGACGAACAGGTCCGGGGTCGGCTTGTGCGTGTCGTCGATATTGACAACGCCGGTTTCGGTGCGGATCGTGCCGATATCGCCGATCTGACCGCCCGATTCACCGTAGAACGGCGTGCGATCGAGAATGATCTCAACCGCTTGCCCCGATTCGGCCTCTTCCAGCGCTCCCTCTGGTCCGACCAGAGCGAGAATGTTCGCTTCAGCGCGGATGTCGTCGTACCCGACGAATTCGGTGGGGTGGCCGGCGAGGGTCACGTAGAGTTCGGCGCGACCGCGGCCCGCATCCTTGAACGCGGCCGCCGCGCCGCCCCGGCTGACCTCGCGCTGGGCGGCGAGCGCCTCCTCGAAACCGGGAATGTCCACCTCCAGCCCCTGCTCGCGCGCCAGATCCAACGTCAGATCGAGCGGGAAGCCGTAGGTGTCATAGAGGCGAAACACCTCCTTGCCCGGCAGAATTTGGGTGACCGTCTCCCCCTCGCGCGCCGCCGATTCGGCCAGCGCCTCGACGAGGGTCTGGAAGCGGCCGATGCCGGCGCTGAGGGTGCGTCCGAAGCTTTCCTCTTCGTGGGTCAGCACCCGCGCGATTTGGGAGCGACGTTCGGAGAGTTCCGGATGATGGTGGGCGAACTGCTGGACGACCACTTCCGCCACCTCGGCCAGGAACGACCCGTTCAGCCCCAGCTTGCGTCCGGACCGGATGGCGCGGCGCAGAATGCGGCGCAGCACATAGGCGCGCCCTTCGTTGCCTGGCAGCACGCCGTCGGCGATCAGGAAGGTGGAGCCGCGCACGTGATCGGCGATGATCCGCAGGGCGCGGTCGGTTTCGCCATCGGCTCCGTAGGCGACCCCGGCCAGGCTGGCGACGCGCTGGATGATGGCCTGGTAGAGATCGATGTCGTACAGGGAGTTCACCCCCTGCATAACCATCGCCAGCCGCTCCAGCCCCATGCCGGTGTCGACGTTCTGGCGCGGCAGAGGGGTGCGCGCGCCATCTGGAGCCTGGAAGAACTCCATGAACACGTTGTTCCAGAGTTCCAGATAGCGCGGGCAGTCGCACCCCGGCGCGCAGCTCGCCAATCCGCAGCCGTGCTCTTCGCCGCGATCGAAGTAGATCTCGGAATCGGGGCCATTGGGACCGGTGGGGCCGACCGGACCCCACCAGTTGTCCGACAACTGGCCGATCCGCTCGCCCGGCACGCCAATCTCGTCGCGCCAGATAGCGAGCGCGTCGCCATCGTCGGGGTGAACCGTTGGGTAGAGCAACTCGCCGGGGATGCCCATGGTTTGGGTGAGAAATTCCCACGACCAAGCGAGCGACTGGCGCTTGAAATAGTCGCCGACCGAGAAGTTGCCAAGCATGAAGAAGAAGGTGCAGTGGCTCTCGTCGCCGACCTCGTCGATATCGACGGTGCGGAAGCACTTCTGGACGGAAACCAGACGCGGCGCCGGCGGTTGCTCCAGCCCCAGGAAGTAGGGAGTCATCTGCTGCATGCCGGCGGTGGTGAGCAGCACCGTGGGGTCGTTGTGGGGCACCAGGGAGGAGGAGGGCACGGCGAGATGACCGCGCTCTTCGAAGAAGCGAACGAAGCGCTGCCGGACCTCCTCGCCCGACATGGGTTCGGGCATCGACGGTCGTGTCATGGATATGGCGACCTCTGCACATGGCGACGAGCACGCAGACACCGGGTTCCGCGTGGTGGGACCGAAGAGGGATTGTAGACGACGAGTTGAGAAGTCGAGTAGTCGAGGAGGAGAAGTCGCGAGCCACCAGTCACCAGTAGGGAACGGCGGGCGCGTCTGTTCGTCGCCGCTCCGTTTCGACCGCTCGCGCCTCGGCGCTCACTTCTGGCCCCTGACTTCCGTCTGCTACCATCCGGGCGATTCGCGTCGTAGAAAGGATTCCGCCTGATGAAGCTGGCGATTCGCGAAGGCATGGTTCCAGGCCGCACGCTGCCGGAGCGGCTGACCTGGATCGAACGCGCCGGCTTGCAGGGGATCGAACTGCACGGCGATGCGCTCGGGCTGCCTGCCGACGATCTGCGGGCGATCTTCGCCGTCTCGCCCGTGCAATTGGCCAGTATCGACGGGGGTGTCGGCTTGCTCGACGCCGACCCGGCCGTCCGCGCCGCGGCGCGAGACCGAATTGCCGCCCGGCTGGCGCTGGCGGGCGAGTTGGGAGCGGCCGGGGTGCTGGTCGTGCCGCAGTTCGGCCGTGTTCCGGCGCTGCCCGATCTCGCGCCGGTGTCGTCCGGAGCCGATCTGGAGCGCGCGCTGCTGCTGGCCGCGCTGCGCGATCTGGCTCCTGTCGCCCACGCCAGTGGCGCGCGGCTGTTCCTGGAGCCGCTGAACCGCTACGAGGCCTATTTGGTTAACCGAGTCGCCCAAGGAGCGACGCTGGCCGCCGAGATCGGACCGGAGGTCGGCACGATGGCTGACTTCTTCCACATGAATATCGAGGAAGCCGACATCCCGGACGCGATCCGGGTCGGTGGCGAGCGCATCGTCCACGTCCATCTGGCCGACAGCAATCGCTTGCAGCCGGGCCGAGGCCACCTCGACTTCGCGTCGGGGTTTGCGGCGCTGAAGGAGATCGGCTACGACGGCTGGTTCGGCATCGAGTGCCGGCTGGAGGGGGATCCGCTGGAGGCGGTGCGCGAGAGCGCGGCGCGGATGCGCGGCTTGTGGGCGGTGGCCTGATCTGCGCCGGGGAGGAGTCACGCGCGATGGTGTTCGGCATCTCCGACGAAGCGGCGCGAGCGCTGGAGCTGGACGATTGGGGGCTGCTGGCGCCGCCGGTGGGCGTGCCGCTGGACGATCCGATGGCGACGCGCGGCAGGTCCTTTTTTCAGTCCAGCGATGGGCGGATCAACACCGGACTGTGGGAATGCGCCGCCGGCCGCATGCGCGCCGATTTCGGGGCCGATGGCGAGTTTCTTCATGTCGTCGCCGGGCGCATGCTCTGCCAGCCGGACGACGGCGCGCCGTTCGCGCTCGGCCCCGGCGACACCGCCACCTTTCCGCCGGGCTGGACTGGCGTCTGGACGCTGGAGGAGACGTTGCGCAAGCTCTACTGCACGTTCGCGTAGAGCAGCCGGACGTCGCGCAGGTCATCGTCGGCCATACCCGGGCGAAGCGAGAGCGCATTGACCAGAAGCGTCCGCAACTCGGTCTCCAGCGCCTCCGCCTCCCCCGGGTAGGCCCGCAGCGCTGTGATTCCATGCCCGTAACGCACCGTGCGGCCGGGATAGAGGATCGCCGCATGATCC
>JADLCW010000045.1 GCA_020847015.1 Thermomicrobiales bacterium
CCCTCTACGATGAACGCCTGCTGCCGCGGCGCTATCAGGCGCGTGCGGTGGCGTGCGCCTACGCGGCGCGGCTGCTGGCGCTCGCCAGCGACTGATGCAGCGGGGCGCCGTGGCGCTGGCTGCTCGCACATGAGCGCGGGAGTCGGCCGCGCCGGGGATTGACAGCGGGTCGCGCGATCGATAACCTCCTCCTCATTGATGAGGAGATCGAGGAGGAGGAGCGTGTGAGCGCGCCAGCGACCGAGACGGCGGCGCATGGAGTGGCGACCGGTCTCACCGGCGGTGAGATGGTCGTCAACACCTTGGCGGCCGAGGGTGTCGATCTCATTTTCGGCATTCCCGGAGTTCACACGCTCGCGCTCTACGATGCGCTGCGAACCTCTCCGATCCGTCACGTGCTGGCTCGCCACGAGCAAGGAGCCGGTTTCATGGCGGATGGCTACGCTCGGGCGACCGGGCGACCGGGCGTCGCCTTCGTCATCTCTGGGCCCGGCGTCACCAATATCGCCACGGCGCTCGGACAAGCCTATACCGATGGATCGTCGGTGCTCGTCGTATCCTCGAACGTGGCTCGTCCGTATACCGGCGGCGCCCACGGTTGCCTGCACGATCTGAAAGATCAGTTGGGGGTGACCGCGGCCGTCACCGACTGGAACGCTCGAGTCGAGCGGGTCGCCGACACTCCGGCGATCGTGCGCGAGGCGCTGCGCCGGCTGCGAACCGGGCGCGGGCTGCCGGTGCACATCGAACTGCCGACCGATGTGCTCGAAGCGACGGACGAGCCGGCCGATGCGGCAATCCTTGCCCCGGAGCGACGCCAACTGGACGCAGGAGCGATCCAGCGGGCGGCGGAGATGCTGGCGGCCGCCAAGCGCCCTGCCATCTTTTGCGGCGGCGGAGCGGCCCGCGCGGGAGCCGGCGCCGCCATTCTGGCGATCGCCGAGCGGCTGAACGCCCCGGTGCTTACCTCGGCGCTGGGCAAGGGAACCGTGCCGGACGACCACCCGCTCAGTCTGGGCGCGCTGTGGCAACCCGGCAACGCGGTCGATGACCTCGCGCGGGAGGCGGATTGTCTTCTCGTGGTCGGGTCTCGCCTTGGGTTCGACACCACCGCCGGGTTCCGATTTCCCTTCCCGCCCCACGTGATCCGGATTGATATTGACGAGGCGGAGCTCGCTCGTCACTGCCCGGAGCGTCTCGCCATCGCAGCCGACGCGCAGACCGGGGCGCAGGCGCTGCTGACGATGCTGGAGGCGACCGCCAGCACGCCGGCGGGGTTCGACCGTGCGCTCGTTCAGAACGCCCGGCGGGCTGCCGAAGCGGCAGCCTGGCATGCCGAGCGGCGACCCTGGGTCGATGCGCTGCGGCGCGCGATCCCGCGCGACGGGATTGTGGTGTTTGACATGACCCAGATGGCGTCTGTGTCCTGCGCGCTCTACCCGGCGTACGCGCCCGGCACATTCCTGTTCCCGTTCGGCTTTGGCACGCTCGGATTTTCTCTCCCGGCGGCCATTGGCGCCAAGCTGGGGCGACCCGAACTCCCTGTGGTGAGTGTGGTGGGCGACGGGGGTTTCCAGTTTTCCATGGCCGAATTCGCCACCGCCGTGCAGTACGGGGTCAGCCTGCCGATCGTCTTGTTCAATGACTCCACTTTTTCGGCGGTCAAGGAGGCCCAGAAGGATTTTCAGGGAGGGCGCTACAGCGAAGTCGATCTGATCAACCCTGACTTCCGCGCCCTGGCCCGCGCCTACGGCGCGCATGCCGAACTTGCCGAAACCCCGGACGCGTTGACGGCGGCGATCCAGACCGCGTTGGATCGGCCGGGGCCGACCCTGATCGAGGTTCCGACGTCGCAGTGGGTGTGATGGCCACCCAAGCGGGAACCGCGCGCCTGCAGCGCGCGGTGGTTCGAGCCGAGCTTCATCAACAATGGTGGTGATAGTCGAGGCAGCGCGCACGATCGGGCGCGGCGATTGGAGAGGAGACGCATGGAGCGCTGGGAAGGTTGCCTCGCCAAAACCCGCGAGGCATTGGCCGCCCACGGCTACGACGCCGCGCTGACCTTTCGCATCGAGCACGTTCGCTATGTCTGTCCGTACCAGCCGCCCTACAGCATGGCGGCATCCCACCGCACCGCGGCGCTCATCACGCAGGATCAATTGCTGATTCTCGTACCCCAAATCGATCGCATCGGTTTGACTAAACTCGCCGCCGGCCGGTTCTCCGTCGATCAACTGCCCATCAACCAGGATGCCTGGGGGCCGCCGCTGCAGGTGGCGCTTGACACGCTGGCGCCCAACGGGCGGATCGCGGTCGACGGGGCGCCCGCGCGGCTGATGCCGCTAATCCAGGGCGACTTCACTCACGACAGCCGCCCGTTCGAAGATGCCCGGCGTATCAAGACGCGGGAAGAAGTGGCGATCATGCGTCGCGGACTCGATATCGTGGGTGTCGGCATCGCCGCCGCATGGGACATTCTGCGCCCAGGGGCAACGGAGCTGGAACTCGCGGCGACCGCCGAGTACGCCGCGCGATGCGCCGGAGCGGAGGCGCTCTCCTTCTCGACCATCGTAGGAACCAACGGCGAAATCCTGCGTCGCCGCTTCGCCACCGAGCAACCGGTGTGCGAGGGTGATTTCGTGTTCCTCGATCTGGGCATCGTCTATCAGGGCTACGTTGCGGAGTTCAGCCGCTCAACGGTCGTTGGCGACACGGTCACCCCGGAGCAGCGCGCGATTCACCGCACCGCCTATCAGGCCAACCGGGCCATGATGGCGGCGATCCGCCCCGGGGTGCTGGGCAGCGAGCTGGATCGCACCGCGCGTACGGTCATTCTCGACTCGCCTCTGGCCCCCTACTGCTACCGCCACGTCACCGGCTCCGGCATCGGCTTGATGCTGCAGGAGCGCCCGATCGTCAGCGACCCGTTCGATGGCGGGGTGGATGAAGTCATCGAAGCCGGCATGGTGCTCAATGTCGAACCGGGGGTCTACCACCCGGAGATCGGCGGGTTGCGCGCCGAAGACATCGTGCTGGTGACGGACGACGGGTACGAATTGCTGACCCGCCTGCCATACGACGAGCGCCTGATCTGAGCGAAGGGGGTGGGTGATCGAGTGAGGGCACGTCAGGTCTGACGAGAACAAGGAGTCCCAGCGAGGATACCGGGAGGAGCTTCGCCATGACGATGTCTCGGCGTGGATTCTTGGGAGCGGCTGGCGGAGCCGCATTGGCGGCGGTCGCCCCGCGTGGCGTAGCGCGATCGACAGTCGCGGCCCAAGGAGAACTCGAGGATACCCTGGTGTTTCGCTCCTGGGGCGGGGCGCTGACTGACGCTATCCAGGAGGCCTGGGTCGACCCGTTTACAGCCAAAACCGGGGTCACTGTGATCATGGACTCCGGCGATCTCCCGGATGTGGTCATCCAGCAGCAAGCCGGCAATCCGCAGCTCGATGTGGTGCTCACCAGCCGCGAGTCGCTCTACTGGATGAAGGACACGCAGTCGCTGCTGGAAGCGATCACGCCGGAAAACGTGCCCAATCTCGCCGACGTCTACGATGTGCTGCGCGATCCGCTGAATGTGAGCGTGCCCTGCTTCGTCGGCGCCTACGGAATCGTCTACAACACCAATCAGGTGGCGACCGCCCCGGTCTCGTGGCTGGATCTTGTCAACGAAGCGTACGCCGGCCACATCGTGACCGGCACCGGCGCCGACGGCGGCTGGTTAATCGCGGCCGGATTCGGAGCCGCGCTGGGCGTCGACTGGATGACGGAGATGGATCCGGTGCTGGACAAGTTCCGGGAACTGGCTCCCCTCGTTCTAACGCAGTACAGCTCGGCCGGTCAGATGATCAATCTGCTGGAGCGTGAAGACGCCTGGATCGGCCCCTGGTTCAACGGCCGCTCCTGGAATGCGATCGACCAGGGATTGCCGCTCGGCTTCGCCGTGCCGAAGGAAGGGGCCCCGGCGATCATCATCGATACGGTGATCCCGCAGGGCGCGCAGCACCCCAATGCGGCGTTCGCTTTCCTCGATTTCCTGTTGACTCCGCAGGCTCAGGCCGATCTGTCGCGGCTGTTCTACTACGCGCCGTCCAATCGAAAGGCGACCGTCGATCCAGAACTCGCCAAGAAGATGCCCTACGGCGAGGACGCCGTGAAGCAGTTGATCGTGCCGGACTGGAAAAAGCTGGCCGAAGTCAACCCGACGTTGGTCGAGAAGTGGAATGAGATCTTCGGCATGCCGCAGGAGTAGTGCCGCATCTGCCGCAGCGGGCGGCTCCGGGCTGGCGGGCGGACCGCGTCCGAGCGTCGCCCGATTCGCCGGGAAAGGCGCCAGTTGGCTCCGCCAGGAGGCGGATCGCCGATTGCAATGTACGGATGGAAGGAGCGTGAGCATGGATCAGGCGCTGCACGATCGGGTCGCGCGGCATATTGCCGACAAGCGATTTCCGTTCCCGAACCAGCAGAATTGGCCGGCGGATTTTCAGACCGTCGTCAACGCCGGGCAGCAGAATCGCGCCATTGAACTTTCCGACGGAGCGGCCTACCCCGATATCGTCATCGTCGATGGCGGGGACACCGTTCGGGAGATGGGCGAGATCGAACTCGCGGTCGATGATTCGCTGGCCGCCAAGTGGGCAGCTTATTCGGCGGCGCTGCCAATCAATCCGGACACGAACGTTCGACAGTTTTTCGTGTATGGTCCGTCAGGTCAGGAAGAGACCGCCCGGCAGTTGCTCGACCAGAATGGCATCTCATACGCCGGGGTGCGGCAATTCCTGGTTGCCGACGACGGCGCGATTCGCATCATCCCCTACGTGACACCCGGCGCTGCGCAGGATCATCGGGAATAAGCGCCTCACGGCCGGGCGGGCGCCGGCGACAACTCTCGAGGACCAAAATGGCGTTGGCGCCTACCCGGCAATCCGAAATGGAAATCGCGGCGTTGACGTTCATCGCCGCGCAGGATGAACCCGTCGGGTCGCAGCGCCTCAAGGAGGCGCTGGAAGAAGCCGGCATCTCGGTGGCGGAGGCGACGGCCGGGCGCTTTCTGCGCTCGCTCGACGGGAAGGGTTATACGCAATCGATCGGCGCTACCCGGGGCCGGGTGTTGACGCCGCGCGGGCAGGAGCGGCTCGCCAAGTTGCTGCGCGAGCGGCGACTCGCGTCGTTGAGCGCCGACCTCGTGGAAGCCATCGATATCAGCGACCTGTCGTCGCTGCTCGATCTGCTTTACGTGCGGTTGGCAGTGGAGCCGGCGGCGGCGCGGTTGGTGGCGCTCCGCGCTTCAGACGAGGAGATCGCGGCGATCGCGCAGCTCGCCGAGCGCCATGTGCACTGCGTGGGCGATGGCGGCGACACGGTGGAACCATCGCGGGCGTACCATCAATTGCTTGCCGAATCGTCTGGAAACGGGGTGCTGACTGCGGTCGCGACCTACCTGTTGGATCCGCTCGACGATCGGTTGGCCCGCCTGCTCGACCGGATCTCGTTCGAAGCGGGTGAAGCGCTGGAGTTCGCCCGAGACCATCAGCGGGTGAGCCGTTGTCTGCAAGCGCGCGACGCGTCCGGAGCGGCGTCGGCAATGCGCGACCATCTCGAAAAGCTGATGGATATGGTCGCGCGATACGTCGCCGGGTCGACCCCGAGGGAACCCGAAACCCCCGTATCGACCGCGCTTCCGGCAGCCGCCGAAGCGGACTAGAGCGGCGGCTCGGCCAGCTTGAGATAGCGGCGCACGCTGGCGCGGTTGCGCGGATCGTCGGCCAGACCGAGCAGCGCCAACAGATCGTCCTCGTCGGCCCCGGCGCGTGCGCGATCGACGGCGAAGGTGTGGCGCAATGTCAGCGGCGTGACCTCCTTTGACAACTCGGCCGCACGGCGCACTCGGTCGACCATCCCGTTGACGGCCTGCGCCCCATACGGGAACAGCGCATCGATGGGGGATTTGACGTCGAGGTAGGCGGCGTAGATAGCGGCAAATGCAGCGTCGGCGGCGAGTTTGCGCTCTTTGCCGTGCTTACTCGCATCGTCGTAGAACACGTAAACGACCGGCTGCGCGGGCGCGGCGAGATCGATGTGACCCAGGCGCAGCGCGAGCAGTTCGCTGCGGGCCAGCCCCAAGCGCAGCATCAGCCAGATTGCGGGCAGACTCCAGACTTCGTCGTCGGCGGCCGCGGTCAGCAGCGCCTCCTGCTCGGCGGCGAACAGCGGCTCCGGCGAACGAAGCGGGATGGCGTGCGGGTAGTACCCCTCGGTCGGGTCGGAGCCGAGCACGCGAGCGTCGTCGATCAGGAAGCGAAAGAAGCGGCGAGCCGATGTGAGTCGGCGCTTGCGCGTGGAGCGACCGTTGGCTTCGCCGAGATAGCGCGCGATGTCGGCGCGATCGATGGTGTCGATCGCTTTGGGGCCGACCAGTTTTTCGAGCACGGTCAGATCGTAACAGTAGCTTTCAATAGTATTGCGCGGTCGATTCGCCTGCTCCAGTTCGCGACGGTACCAGGCGCGGGCGAGATCGAGACTGCTCGCTGGCCCAAGCGGCCCGAGTCCACCCAGGAGCGGAGCAAACGTGCCGTTCGGCCCGGGGGCGAACAGCGCCAGTTGGCTGGGTCCGCGTTCGGTGGCGCTCACCTCGAGATCCAGCAGGGTTTTGGGTTCGCCTCGGGGGCGCTCACGCTCCGCGCTCGTCAGACCGTCAACTGGCGGGAGACGCGCCGGAGTCGAAGAGGGCGATTCGGATGTTGTGCGACGGCGCGGCATGGGTCTCACCTCGCGCGAGGGAACGAACGGGGCGCGATAGGAGGCTAGGTCGCCGGGCGCGCGGTGTCAAGAACGGACGTTCGACGAAAGTCTCGAGTC
>JADLCW010000046.1 GCA_020847015.1 Thermomicrobiales bacterium
ACATCACCCCGCCGGCGTCCGACTGGAAGAGCATGTGCCAGAACCGCCCCGGTTGGGTGAGATCGATGATGAGCAACGGAGCGCAGACGGCCAGGGTGATGACGGCGATGGCGTAGCCGCGGCGCACCGCTGGCTGGTCCTCCGGTCGCCCGAAGAGATGGAGCATGGCGGCCAGGAAGGCCGATCCGCCGGCGACGCCGCCAAAGAAAAAGTACAGCACGATCGCCCAGCCCCAGTTGGGCGCAAAACTGAACCAGGTGTCCGATGGCGGCGCGGTCTGCGCCAGCACCAGCCAGCTACCCACGGCGCTCCTCCTCTGGTCCCGGCGTTTCCGGTTCGATGATGGTCGCTTCGCGGTTGGCCGCCGCGTCGCGCGCCTCGGCGGCAAAGTCGTCCATCCGCCGCTTGCGGAGTCCGACCACCCCCAGCGCGCCCAGCGCGACGGCTCCGACGGCCGCCAAGGCGCCGGTCGCCGGCTGGTTGCGCGAGGGGAGTTTCGGGTCGCGCGGGAGACCGTAGACTTCCGGCTGATCCTCCAGTAGATAAAACGAATTGAGTCCACCGAGCATGGTCTCGTCGGCTCCGTAGAGATAGGCCTGCTCGGGTTTGCCGGTGTCGCGCGCCTGCTTGTTGAGTTGATCGACGCGCAATTTGGCCCGCTCCTTCAGCTCGGCGATGGGGCCGAACTGGATGCTGCTGGTCGGGCAGGCTTTCGCGCAGGCGGGAACCAGCCCGTTTTGCATCCGGTCGTAGCACAGCGTGCATTTCATCGCCGTGTTGTTGACCGGGTTGATCTCGATCACCCCGAACGGGCAGGCGGCGATGCAGTAGCGGCAGCCATTGCAGATGTCGGCCTGGATGACGACGGTGTCGAATTCCGTCCGCATGATGGCCCCGGTGGGGCACACCTCCAGGCAGCCGGCTTGCACGCAGTGCTTGCAGACATCGCTCATCATCAGCCAGCGACCCTGGGAGCGATCTTCGCTGAATTGCTCGATGAACTTGACATGGCGCCAATGCTCGCCGTCGAGGCGGCGGGTGTTGTCGTAGGAGTCGCCGGAGAGGGTGTTCAGCCCGCCGTTGGTGGCCGGCAAGCCGTTCCACTCCTTGCAGGCCACCTCGCAGGCTTTGCAGCCGATGCAGACGGTGGTGTCGGTATAAAAACCGGTCGGTACGGCTTCGAAGGAACCCAGCGCCGGCAGTTCGGAACCGGGTGTTGGCTCGGCGGCCGGAACCGCCACCGGGGTTTGCGCCATCACGCCTTCTCCAGATTGCAGACGAACGCCTTGCTCTCATGGATGGAGACGTTGGGATCGCCCACCATCAGCGTCAGATCGTTCGGAGCCGAACCGGTCACCAATCCCTGATACCCGAAACACCAGGGAATGCCGACCAGATGCAGCGTTTTGCCCGCGACCTGCAGCGGCTGCAATCGCCGCGTGACCAGCGCCTTGGCGAAGATCTCCGAGCGCGGCGTGATGAGCCGCACCCGATCGAGATTGGCGATGCCTTTCTCGGCGGCCAGTTCGGGGCTGATCTCGGTGAACAATTCCGGCTGCAGCTCGGCCAACCACGGCAGCCAGCGGGTCATCGCCCCGGTGAGATGATGCTCGGTCAGGCGGTAGGTGGTGAGCACGTAGGGATAGTCGGGCGACCCGGCCGGCGCGGCGGTGTTGTTGGGCACATCCCACTGCTTCAACACCGGACTGTTCGGCTGCTCCGGATAGAGCAGATTGCCGACCGGCGATTCGATCGGTTCGTAGTGGGTCGGCAGCGGACCGTCCAGCAGACCGGTGGGGGTGAACAGCCAGCCGCGACCGTCCGCCTTCATGATGAAGGGGTCCGTGCCGGAGAGCGCGTCGAGTCCGGTGGCGCCTGCTGTGGCCGGCGCGTCCGGCGCCTTGGTGAGCGAGAAGTCCGGCACATCCAGCCCGACCCACTTGCCGGTCTTGCCGGAGGCCTCGTCGAGCGCGTTGGCGTCCCACCAGACCCACGCCTTGTCCTGGCTCCAGGGGGAGCCGTCTGGTCGGGCGGAGGCGCGGTTGTAGAGAATGCGCCGGTTGGCCGGCCAGGAGAACCCCCAGTTGAGCGCCGCGCCTTCGAGCGTCTTGCCGTTCAGTTCGGCGCTCTGCGGCGTCGGGTCGCGGTGGGCGGCCCGCACGTTTTCGATGCCCGGTTTGGGGTAGATGCCGGTGTAGATCCAGGAGGCGGCGGTGGTGCTGCCGTCGTCTTTCAGCAGACCGAACGAGGCCAGTTGGTTGTCTGGTTCGCCGGTGACGAAGCCGTTGATCTCGCGGATGATCTTCAGCACGCTCGGCTCGTCCTTGACTTTCCAGGCGCTGACCTCGTCCGGATCGGGATCGTAATCCCAGACGAGATTCTGGAACCCCGCATCGCGCGGATTGGTCGAGTCTTTGTAGAGCGCCTTCAGCCGCTTGCCGAGGTTGTAGGTGAACCACAGATCGGAGCGGGCGTCGCCCGGCGGGTCGGCGGCCTTGAAGTGGTACTGGATCAACCGCTGGGTGTTGGTGAAGGTGCCTTCGGTTTCCCCCACCTGCGCCGACGGGAAGAAGAACACCTCGGTCATGTTCTCTTCCGGCGGCAGCGCGCCGCTTTGCGCTTCGGGCGACTTGTACCAGAAGGCGGCGGTTTCGGTTTCGAAGTTGTCCTTGATCACCAGCCAGTCCAGATTGGCCATCGCCTTGCGCTGGAAGCTGGCGTTCTGCCCGCCCACCGCCGGGTTCTGCCCCACGGCGATCATGCCGCGCACGTTTCCTTCGGACATGGCGACCATCATCGGCATGTGGGAATGGTCGCCGATGATGCGCGGGTGCCAGCCGTAGGCGAAGTCGTTCTCGGGGGTGGCGGCGTCGCCCCACATGCTCTTGAGGTAGCTGATGAAGAACTTGGGGGTGTTGCCCCAGTAGCCGGTGGGCACGGTTTCGGTTTGCAGATATTCCGCCACCGTCGCGTGCTTTTTCAGCGCCGAGGGCGCGTTCATGTACCCCTGAATGGAGTGGTAGAGGGTGGGGATGTCGGTGCTGCCCTGGATGTTGGCATGACCGCGCAGCGCCAGAATGCCGCCGCCGGGTCGCCCGAAGTTGCCGAGCAGCAACTGCAGCAGCGCGGCGGTGCCGATCGTCTGCGGTCCATCGGTGTGCTGGGTCCAGCCCATCGCGTAGCAGACCATCGAGGTCTTGTCGGGTCCGGAGTTGTTCAATAGCGTTTCGGCCACCTGGATCATGCGGTCCTTGGGGCAGCCGGTGATCTGCTCGACCATCTCCGGGGTGTAGCGGGCGTAATGCTTTTTCACGAGCTGGAAGGCGCACAGCGGATCTTGCAGCGTTTCGTCGCGCTTCGCCGGAGGTTTGACCAGCGCCTGGACCAGATCGTCGTACGGCGGGCCGCCCGGCGGCGTCGCCGATGGTTGCCCGGTCGCCGCGTCGCGCGCGTATTGCCAAGTGGACGGGTTGTAGGCGCCGATGAATCCGTCGAGCCCCCAGGCGCCCTCTTCGTAGGGACCGAGCCCGGAGAAGACGCCCGCCAGATCCTCCGGCCCCTTGAAATCGGGGTGGATGATGTTGGCGGCGTTGGTGTAGTTGACGACGTAGTCCTTGAAGAACGGTTCTTCGCTCCAGCGCTTGCTATTGATGACGTAGTTGATGAGACCGCCCAGGAAAGCGATGTCCGACCCGGAGCGCAGCGGCGCATGGATGTCGGCCATGGCCGTGGTGCGCGTGAAACGCGGATCGACGTGCATCAGCGTGGCGCCGTTGAGCTTGGCTTCCATCACCCAGCGGAAGGCGC
>JADLCW010000047.1 GCA_020847015.1 Thermomicrobiales bacterium
CGCAACGGATCGGCAGGCGCGCCGCGATGGTAGCAGACTGCTGAGGAGCCCCTATTCGCAACCGGGGCTCTTGGCGGCATGCCCGCGCCGTGTGTCCTGTTGCGGCGTTGACAGCCATAGAGGGGCGCAGTAGCATCGGATTCAATCTCGGAAAACCGTTTTCCGACGCCATCGACCCGGCCTGTGAAGAAGGAGGGACGGGTCCGTGAAACGGAGGCTAGGGATGTCGAACCACGACGCCATCTCCCGTCGCGCGGTCCTGAAGAGCAGCTTGGCTCTCGGCGGCGCGGCGGCGCTTGGCGCCATGCCGAACCGCATGGCCGCGGCGCCGCTGGCGTCCCCGGCGAGGCAGGAGGCAACGACCCTCGAGTTCTGGTCGCGCTTCGACTTCCTCGCTGGCGCCATCGATCTCTATAACCAGCAAGCTGCCGACAGCGGGAAGCAGGTTCGGGTCAACTTCACCACGGTGCCGGCCGATCAGATGGTCAACAAGCTCACCGCAGCGCTGGCGAGCAAGACGCAACCCGACGTGATGAGCATCGACCTCATCCAGTGCCCCTACTTCAACTCGCTCGGAGCCTTCGTCGATCTCACCGATCGCTACAACGAACTCCCGTTCCGCGACGAGTTTGCCCCGGGCATGCTCCAACTCGGCGCCTACGAGGATCGTCAATACCAACTCCCGTTCGCGGCCGACAACTCGGCGCTCATCTGGAACAAGGACATTTTCCGCGAAGCCGGCCTCGACCCCGAGCAGGGACCGGCCATCTGGCAGGACCTGATTGACTCCGCGGGCAAGGCGACCCAGGCGCCCGATCACTTCGGGATCGGCTTCGACGCCCAATCGGGCGGCACTTTCATGTTTCGCTGGATGCCCTTCGTCTGGGGCAACGGCGGCGACCTGCTCAATGCGGACGGCTCCAAATCGGCGATCAACTCGCCGCAAGCCTTGGAAGCCCTCCAACTCTGGGTGGATCTCATTCACAAATACAATGCCACGCCGCCGGGAACCGCCACCTGGAACGGCGACGATCTGCGCGCCGCCTTCCAGGCAGGCAAGATTGCGATGATGATCAGTGGCAACTTCGTTGTCGCCCTCCTCAACCGCGATGCGCCGGATCTGGACTACGGCACGACGCTCATTCCGGCTCCCGGCCCCGACGGAGCGCACTCGTCGTTCGCCGGTGGCGACATGATGGGCATTCTGACCGGCAGCCAACGAGAGGCCGAAGGCTGGGATCTGCTCCAGTTCCTGGCCTCCGAGCCGGTCCAGGTCGAGTACCTGGCCAAGTCAGGCATCATCCCGGTGCGAACCAGCATGTATGACAATGCATACTTTGCTGAGGAGCCGGCCTACCAGACCTTCACCCAAGCTCTGGATGTCGCGCGGGCCCCCTGGACGCTCAAGTACAATCGGCTCTATGACGCGCTGCAGGCGAACTTGCAGCAGGCTCTGGCGGGTGAGAAAGCGCCGGAGCAGGCGCTCCAGGACATCGAAGCGGCGCACAACCAGATCCTCGCCGGGTAGGCAGACGAGCTGGATGCGGCCGAGACGCGCACCCCGGCCGCATCCAGCCATTCTGGCGTCCGCGCCGAGGAGGGGTCGATGCAAGGTCTCGACCGTCTGGAGCCGGTTTCCCCAGGTCGCGCCGCCTCCCGACGCCTGACTATTCCGCGCTTGGTACGGCGCGCGGGCATGCCAGGCATCCTTTTCGTCGCCCCCGCCTTCCTCGTCAACGTCGCGTTCTTCCTGATCCCGCTGGTGAGCGTGGTCTGGATCTCCTTGCACGAATGGCCGGTGCTCGGTGCGCGGCCTTTTGTCGGATTGCGGAACTATGTCGCCCTTGCCAGTAGTTCGGAGTTCTGGCAGGCGCTGTGGTTCACCACCAAATACACCCTGCTGGTGACGCCGGCCATTTTTTTTCCAGCCATTGCCCTGGCGCTGCTGGTCAATGAGCGGATTCGTGGCGTCGCGGTCTTCCGGGCCATCTATTTCACGCCGTATGTCATCGCCTTCGTCACGGCCAGCTTGATATGGAAGTGGCTTTACAACGACATTTTTGGCCTTATCAACTATGTCCTGGTCTCGCTAGGGATGGTTGACGCTCCAATCTTGTGGCTCGGAACCCCCGCCCTGGCGCTGTTCAGCATTATCGCCTCCGTAGTCTGGAAGACGGCCGGTCTCAACATGGTGCTGCTGCTCGGCGCTCTGCAGGCGATCCCGTCCGATCTTTATGAGGCGGCGGCAATCGACGGAGCCGGCGCCTGGCAGCGCTTCGTCCGGATCACGCTACCGCTCCTGCGCCCGACCTTTGCGATCGTGCTTACCGTCTCGGTGATCGGCTCCTTTCTGGCCTTTGACCAGTTCCAGATCATGACCGGAGGCGGGCCAGGACATGCAACCACGACGATCGTGATGCTGATTCGCAAGACTTCCTTCGACTTCTTCGAGATGGGGTCGGGCGCGGCGATGTCGATCGTGCTCCTCGCCATTCTGGTCGTCCTGAGCGGCATCCAGATCCGCATTCTGCGCCAGGTCAATGAGTTCTAGACGGCGCCGCATCGCCGGGGCAGTGAGCAGGGGGACCAGGTGAAGTCGTTCTTTGAAGCAAGCCCGCTGTCGCGAGCGACCTACTACTTGATCAATGCCGTCGTCGGTGTCCTCTTCCTCATCCCCTTCTACTGGACGGTCATCACCGCTCTGAAGCCAACCCAAAACATTCTCGTGTACCCCCCGCAACTCGTCCCGCGACCCCCGACACTGGACAACTTCCACTTCATGTGGTTCGAGCGGCCGGAGGTCCGGGGTTACTTCTTCAACAGCGGCGTCGTCGCAGTTGGCACGGTGCTCGCGGTAATCGTGCTTAGCGCGCTGGCTGGCTATGGGTTCGCCAAGCTGCACATCCCCTTCAAGCCGGTCGTTTTCTTCTCGATCCTGCTCGGATTGATGATCCCGAACCAGTCGCTGCTGATCCCGCTGTTCGACATCTTCCAGCGACTGAATCTCATCAATACCCGCCTCGGGTTGATCCTCATCTACACGACATTCCAGCTTCCGTTCAGCGTCTTCATCATGCGCAACTCGTTCGAAACAATTCCCGCCGCCGTGTTGGAAGCCGCGCGCATCGACGGCGCCGGTGAACTCAACATCTGGGTGCGGATTGCCCTGCCGCTGGTGTTGCCGGGCGTCGTCACGGTCGGCATCCTGGCCTTCATCGCCTCGTGGAACGAATTCCTGATCGCACTGATCTTCACGACAACCGATGCCCTGAAGACCGTGCCGGTGGGGCTCTCGGTGATGATGGGCATCTACGGCACTCAGTGGGAAATGCTGACCACGGTCGCCACGCTCTCCTGCATCCCCGTCATCGTGCTGTTTCTTGCCAGCCAGCGCGCCTTCATGCGCGCGGTAGCCAGCGGCGCCGTGAAGTAGCTCCGGCTATGGATCAGCGCCTGTATCTGACGATCGCAATGCTGCGGCGCAGGTAGTGATGGAGCAATGCGCTTGCGGGTAGCGGAACGTTGCGACAGGCGCAGCGTGCCGATCATCTGGCAGCGCGCATCGGAGCAGTCGGCTTCGGTGCGAGGCGCGCAAAAGGAGGAAGATCGTGGTCAATGGCAACGAGCAGATCGGGCTGGCCGGGCAGGCCTTCTCGCCGCTACCGCTGGGAGCGGTGCGCCCGGCAGGCTGGTTGGCAAGTCAACTACGAATTCAGGCGGATGGCCTCTCAGGGAGCCTCGACGAATTCTGGCCGGATGTAAGTCGGAGCTCCTGGATCGGCGGCGATGCTGCGAGCTGGGAGCGGGGACCCTACTGGCTCGACGGTGTGGTTCCGCTGGCGCACCTGCTGGACGACGCGCATCTGAAAACGAAGGTCGCGCACTGGGTCGATGAGATCCTGGCTCGTCAGCAACCCGACGGTTGGCTTGGCTCGGTTGTCGATGCCAAACTGAGCACCGACCATGATGTGGCGACTGGACGCGATCTCGCGAGTTATCCGTACGATCCGTGGCCGCGCTATGTCGTCCTGAAGGCGCTCGCCCAGCAGTACGAGGCGACGGGCGACGAGCGCATTATTCCCGCGATGACGCGGTTCCTCCACCGCCTCGATGCGCTGCTCGACGAGCAGCCGCTGCGATCGTGGGCGCGCATTCGCTGGGCCGACCTGGTGGTCGGCATCCATTGGCTCCACGAACGCACCGATGAGCCGTGGCTGCTGGATCTTGCCGCTAAAGTCAAGGAGCAGGGTTTCGATTGGCGCGCCCATTTCGAGCGATTTCCTTACCGGGAGCGGTCGCTGCGCGAGGAGTGCGACCTTGTCACCCACGTCGTCAACAATGCGATGGCCATCAAGGCGCCGGGCGTTTGGCACCGGCAGTCGGGCGATCCTGGCGATCGCGCAGCAGCCCATCGAGCGATCGCAGAACTGGAACGCTATCACGGACAGGCCACGGGGGTCTTCACCGGCGACGAGCACCTTGCCGGCAGAAACCCGTCGCAGGGCACTGAGTTGTGCGCAGTCGTTGAGTACATGTACAGCCTGGAGCTGCTTCTTGCGCGCCTCGGCGACCCGGCGTTCGGGGATCGCCTGGAGCGCATCGCCTACAACGCGCTGCCTGCCACCTTCACGCCCGACATGTGGGCGCACCAGTATGACCAGCAGGTAAACCAGGTGGTCTGCCGGGTCGCCGAGGACCGGGTGTACACGAGTAATCGCGCCGATGCCAATATCTACGGCCTGGAGCCGAACTTCGGCTGCTGCACGGCGAACATGCACCAAGGGTGGCCGAAGTTCGCCGCCCACTTGTGGATGCGCTCGCCCGACGGCGGGTTAGTCGCCGGAGCCTGGGCGCCCTGCACCGTCGACGCCGAGATCGGAGGCGTGCCCGTACACGTCGAGGTTGCGACCGATTACCCCTTCGACGAGGAAATACGGCTTACGGTGAGCGCCGCTCGCCCGACGCGCTTTCCGCTGCACCTGCGTGTCCCCGAATGGGCGGTTGGCGCGACATTGCAGGTCGGGAATGACGTGGAGCTGCTGACCCCGGCCACCTTCCACTGCCTGGAGCGCGAATGGGACGGCACGACGGTCCTCGTCCTGCGGTTCCCGATGAAGCCGCGCGTCGAGCGGCGCTTCAATGACGCGGTGTCGATCTATTACGGCCCACTGCTGCTGGCGTTGCCGATTGGAGAGGAGTGGCGCCAGATCGGCGGGGAACTGCCCCATGCCGATTGGGAGGTGTATCCGACGACGCCGTGGAACGTCGCGTTGGAGTTGGATCCGGCGTGGGCTGAAACAGGCGCCACAGTCACGACCGAGTCCGTCGGTCCCGCGCCGTTCTCCCCGCAGGGAGCCCCAGTATCGGCAACCGTGGTTGGCCGGCAACTACCAGGGTGGGGGTTGGCCCACAATGCGGCGGCGCAGCCGCCGCCCAGCCCCGTGCAGTCCGTCGAGCCGTTGAAGGAGATTCGCCTCATCCCCTATGGGGCGACGAACCTGCGCATCGCCGAGTTCCCGACCGTCGAGGGCAAGGGAGGCGACGACATCCCAACGTGATCGTCCTTCACCCGATCACGTAGTCCGCTCCTGGGAGAGGCGATTTGCGCAGCCGCGCGGTTCTCCCAGGTCGCCTTTTTCGTGCAGATGAATTCCACGATTATGAATGGTTGCACCAACGGATTATCCGGGCGCCGCAAACGCGCGACGCCCGGATAATATGGATCCTCCCGGATCTCGCACTCCTACCGCGGCCGGAATGCGAGCAGACCGGCGCCTTCGATGCCGAGCGCGGGCGGATCCAGACGCAGACCGGTGACGGTGAGCCCGGCGAAGGCCTCGATGCCGAACCAGCGGCGCAGCGCCTCCTGCGGCCGGTTGTAGCTCTTGATGAGCGGCGCCGCCCACGCGGCGATTTCCACGCGCAGATCGGCCGGGCGGTCGTCGCCGGTGACGGCCCGGTGGCGCTCCAGCCAGTCGGCGAGCGCGGCGTTGCCGATCACCATCGCGCTCTCGCCGACGGCCTGACTCATGGTCGCCTTGTCGATGATGTCGTCGGCGCCCGCACAGCGCAGCGTCAGCCGCAGGCGCGGTGCGTCCTGCTGGGCCGCCAGTTGACGCTCGCAAACACGATCCACGATGTCCAGCGCGGCGGCGGGGTCGGCCGACATCACCACGTCGCCATCGCCCGTGTAGGACGGGATGACGAAGGCGCCAGGCGGAAAGCCCTCCGCTTCGGCCGGGGTCAACCTGGTTTTCTTGAGCAGGATGGCTGGCAACTCGGCGGCCAGCGCGTACATCGCCCCAATGGGGTAGCCGCTCATGCCTGGCACCAGCAGCACATCCACCCGGCGTTCGCGCAAATGGGCGGCGGCTTCGCGCACGTGCGGACCGACGTCATCCGGACGGACTGCGGTTTTGAGGAGACTGCCGTACTCGATGCCGGCTCCCCCGCCGGGAAAGACGGCCGATGTGCCGACGCGCAGCAACCCCAGCGCCAATGCCCGCGCGCCGGGAGAGAGTGAGGAGGCTGCCAGGACTTCCGGAACCCGCTCCCAGGGAACGAGTTCGCCCGCCTCCAGTGATGGGTCGGCGGGCGATTCGTGCGGACGTTGATAGCGCGGCAGGGCAGCCAGCGGCGTACGGTCGGTCATCGTGCATTCCTGACGGCGGACAACCAGCATGAACCCTCCTCCCGGCGCCTGCGATCGAGCGGACCGTGCGGGGAGCGATGGGTCGATTGTACCGCGCTGCGTGATGCGGCACCGATTCAATCAGCCTTCAAGCGCGGCCAGCACCCGCTCGGGGGTGAAGGGCTGATCGGTCAGCCAGACGCCGACGGCGTCGTGAATGGCGGCGGCAACGGCGGCGGTGAACGGCACGAGGGGTAGTTCGGCCACACCGCGCGCGCCAAACGGCCCGAGCGGATCGGCCAGCTCCAGTACGATCGGCACGATTTCTTCCGGCGCATCGAGCGCGGTGGGCAGCAGATAGGTGCTGAACCCCGACGTCAGGATGCGGCCGTCGCGCGTCTTGAGATCTTCCATCAGCGCGTAGCCGATCGCCTGGGCGACGCACCCTTCGATCTGCCCTTCGACTTGCTGCATGTTGATGGCCCGCCCCACATCGTGGGCGCTCGCCACGCGGATGACCCGCACCTTGCCGCTGAGGGTGTCCACCTCGACCTCAACACCCTGCGCGGCGTAGCCGTAGCAGTAGTTGGGGACGCCCTCACCGGTGTCCGCAGCCAGCGGCGTAGTCGCTGGCGGACAGTACTGAACGGTGGCGACGACTCGTTCTTCGTCGCTGCCGTGGTATTTCGCCAACGCCTCGACGGCGGCATCGTGAACGGCGCGCCCGGACATCACAGTCTGGCGGGAGGCGGAGGAACTGCCCGCATTGGGCGTCTCGGCGCTGTCGTCGGCGATGAGCGCGACCTGCTGGAGATCCAACCCCAGCGTTTCGGCGGCGATCTGGCGCATCGCCAGATGAACGCCCTGACCGACATCAGCGGCTCCGCTGCGCAGCAGCGCGCCTTCTGGTTCGCCCCGTCCCCAGAGTTCGATCGTGGCGGTGGATTGCTCGGCGAAACCAAACGAGTAGCCGAGGTTCTTGTGGCCGGCGGCAATGCCGACCCCGCGCCGCAGCCAGGATGGCCCCTCGATATTGGCGCGCGCGGCCTCCTCCGCCCAGCCCCGCCGCGCAACCTCTTCCGCGCAGCGGTTTAGCACCGGCAAGGCGCTGACCCCCGCCGGCAGCACATTGCGGGTTGGTTCCCGATCTCCCTCGCGGTAGATGTTGCGCCGGCGAAATTCCACCGGATCCAACCCCAGACCATGCGCCAACCGGGTCATCATCACCTCGCTGGCGAAGTGAGCCTGCGGCGCGCCGAACCCGCGAAAGGCCCCGGCGGGCACGTTATTGGTGTAGGCGACGCGCCCCTCAATGGCGACGTTGTCGACGGCGTAGCAGCCAGTGGCGAACAATGTCGCGACCTTGGTCACCTCTTCGCTGGTGGAGGCGTAGGCGCCGCCATCGGCGGTCACCTCCGCTGCGACCGCGGTGAGGCGCCCCTCGTTCGTGGCGCCCCAACGGCAGCGAACCGTCATCGGGTGGCGCTTGTGGTGGCCGACGATCGACTCCTCCCGGCTCCATACGATGGCCACCGGGCGTCGCAGCTTCCAGGCAGCCAGCGCCAGGAGATGCTGCACGGAAAGATCTTCTCGCCCGCCGAACGCGCCGCCGATGGCGGCGTAGCGGATGACGACCCGGTCGGGAGCCAACTCGAGCATGTTGGCGATTTGCTTGCGATCCTCGTGAAGCCACTGGCCGGCGCTTTCCACGACGACCCGGCCGTCGTCATCCACCCAGGCGACCCCGGCCTCTGGTTGCAAGAAGGCATGCTCTTGCCAGGTGGTGGTGAACTCGCCCTCCAGCACCAGATCGGCGGCGGCGAACCCAGCCGCGACATCGCCCTTGCGGATCGGCAATCGGTGCAGCAGATTCGTGCCGCGCGCTGCGTGAACCAGCGGGGCGCCCGGCTCCAGTGCGGCGAAGGGATCGAAAACGCCCGGCAAGTCGTCGTAATCGACTCGCACGCGCCTCGCTCCGATAGTGGCTGCTTCGGCGGATTCAGCCACGACGAGCGCGACTTTGTCGCCTTGGAAGCGGACCACGTCGGAACAGAGCACGGGTTGGTCGCGCTCGATCAATCCGAAGGCGTTGTACGGCACATCGGCGGCCGTCAGCACGGCGACCACACCGGGCGCGGCCAGCGCCTCGGACGCGTCGATGCTCCGGATGCGGGCGCTGGGGCGACCGGCGAAAACCACTTTCAGATGCAGCATGTCCGGGCGGACGAGATCCGCCGGGTAGCGGGCGGCGCCCGTGACCTTGCCCAGCGCGTCGTGGCGGGGTACGGGTTTGCCGATGATGCTGGCGCGCGTCACGGGTTCGCTCCTTCGGGAATCGGGGCCGGGCTCGCTCCGGCGAGAGCAGATCGCGATCGGCGGCGATGGTCGGGATCGCGCCGGCCGCTTATGCCGCGCCTTCGTCCGAGGCGGAGGCGACGGCGTCGAAGATTTTGCGGTAGCCGGTACAGCGACAGATGTTGCCGCTGAGACCGATTCTTACTTCCTCCAGGGTCGGGTGCGAGCGTTCGGCCAGCAGCTTCGCCCCGGCCATCAACATGCCGGGGATGCAGAATCCGCACTGCACGGCGCCGCACTCCACGAAGCTGCGCTGCAGCGGGTGCAGCACGCCATCGCGGGCGTCGGCCAGACCTTCGATGGTGGTGACGACAGCGCCGTGCGCTTGCGGCGCCGGCGTCAGGCAGGACATCACCGCCTGCCCGTTCAACCATACCGTGCAGGCTCCGCACTCGCCCTCGGCGCACCCTTCCTTGGTCCCGGTCAATCCCCCTTCGTCGCGCAGCGCGTCCAGCAGCGTGCGGTCGGTGGAGGCGCTGAGACGACGCGGAACGCCGTTGATGACCGTCTCGATCGTGCCGGAGAAAGCGGCTGCCGGCGACCGAGGCGTGTCGCATTTAGTTTCCAGCAAAATCGGCGTGTCGGGCAACGGACCGTCGTCGCCGATGGCGAGACGCTCCAGCGCATGAGCGACGAAATTGGCGACCGTCTGCCGCCGATAGGCGGCCGTACCGCGCACATCGTCGATAGGGGTCGCGTCGGCGGCGGCGCGCTCGCCAGCGGCGCGGCACAGCTCCGGATCGAGACGCGTCCCCCTCACCAGCGCTTCGGCCGAGGCTGCGTGAATGATGGTCGGAGCCACCGACCCGAGCGTGATGCGCGCCTCGGCGACCGTATCGTCGTCGAAGGTCAGCACGATGCAGGCGTTGATCACCGAGATGGCCTGC
>JADLCW010000048.1 GCA_020847015.1 Thermomicrobiales bacterium
CATCAACTGACCGATATTCGTCCCGTTATCCGGGAGGCCTCGGCGCCGCGATGAAACACATCATCCGCAACTCGCTTGCAGGAGGACGCTACTTCATCCTGCTCGCGGTGGTCGGGTCACTTCTCTCAGCCGTAATGGTCACCATCTACGGTCTGCTCGCCGTGCTCACGATCGCCTGGCACAGCATCACCCACGCGCGCGACGCCCGATTCGACCACTACGCAGTCGAGCAGGTGTCGCTGGAGTTCATATCTCTGATCGACGCCTTCTTGCTGGCCACGGTGCTCTATATCATCGCGCTCGGGTTGTACGAGTTGTTCATCGACGACGATCTGCCGGTGCCCGACTGGCTCATCATCACCAGCCTCGACGAGCTGAAGGACAAGCTCGTCGGGGTGGTGATCGTGCTGATCGCGGTCAACTTTCTCGGCAATTATGTGGAGAGCGAGGGTGGAATCGGCATTCTCTGGCTGGGCCTGGGCGCGGGCGCAGTCATCGCGGCGCTCACCCTGGCGTTCGCGCTGCTGCCGCGTCACGATCACGGGAGGGGCAGCGCAAGATGGCGCGAGCCGCGCCGCGGAGCGGATGAGGCGCCGACCGATGCGGTGGCGGTCGAACCGCGGCTGGACTGAATGGCGATCCTCAACGGGCGGCCGAGAAACCGCCCGGCGGCTCGCTCACCCCTGCCCCGGCGGCTCCAGCACATAACGCCCGGCGGCTTCGATCGGCGCCGCCAGCTTCTTCGCCAGATCTTCGTACCCATGGCGGCCCATCAGCGCGTAGGTGGCGTTCTTGCCCGCTTCCACACCCGGTTGGCCGAAGGGGTTCACTCCGTACAGCGCGCCGGCCATCACGGTTTGGAGTTGGTACAGGTAGAACAACTCGCCAACAATGCCGGCGTCGATCGTCGGGGCGCCAATGGTGTAGTTCGGCCGCTGCGCCTGAGTCAGCGCCCAGGCCGTAGCCGCCCGCTCCCGATCCAGCAACTGGCCGAGTTCCGCTCCCTGCAAGTAGTCGAGATCGGGGAAACCGGCCGGCGTCTGCGTAATCTGGACGTGCGCCCGATAGCGATCGACGGCGATCAGCGAGATCAGCTTGTCGTTCGGCCCCTCGACGTACAACTGGATTTGCGAGTGTTGATCGATCGCCCCCAGCGCCTTGACCGGGGTCTGACCGGCGAACACCGCCTCGCCCGAAACCGACAACCGCTTGCCGAGACTCTCCGCCCAAAGCTGGCGGAACCAGTCGCTCACCCCGAACAACGCATCGGCATAGGGCATGGTGACAAGGATGCACTTGCCGAGCCGGGTATCGGCCAACACCGACACGGCGGCCAGCAGATAGGCCGGGTTCGTCCAGACATCATCGCCGGCGCAGCGTTCGCGCATCGCACGGGCGCCCGCCAACAACCCGTGGATGTCGAGACCGCACATCGCCGCCGGCAGCAGACCAACCGCGCTCAACACCGTCTGCCGACCATCGACGCCCGGCGGCACGGGAAAGGTGTCGTATCCCTCGCGGGTCGCCAGCTCGCGCAGCAGCCCAAACTGGGGATCAGTGGTGGCGACGATTTGGCGGCGCGCGCCTTCCTGGCCGACTACGTCTTCCAGCGCCTGCCGCGCGACGAGAAAATTCGCCATTGTCTCCGCGGTCTGGCCGGATTTCGTCACGATATTGACCAGCGCGTTCGGCAAATCGACAATGTCGAGCGTCGCGCGCACCTTCTCCGGATCAGGATTGTCGAGCACGAAGAATCGCGGGCCGCCCCGCTCCGCGTCCGGCAGCAGGTTGCGATACGGATGACCGAGCGCCTGGATGGTGGCGATGGCTCCCAACGACGAACCACCGATGCCGATCAGAACGAAATCACGGAAGCGCTCGCGCGCCGCCTCGGCATATTGCGCGATGCTGTCGGCGAGAGCATCGTCATCGGGAAGATTCATCCAGCGCTGTTCGCCAGCGGCGCGCTCGTTGACGATGCGGGCGTGCGCGTCCTGAATCGTCGGCGCCGCCTGCGCGATCATCGCATCGCTGACGCCGTTGTCATCACCTACGGCGGCAGCCATCGCGTTGCGAATATCAAAGCGCAAACGGGAACTCGTCACAGCCACATCACCCTCATCGGGGCGCGGGAACGCACCGCGCGCCGGCGCTCATTGTCGCACGCTGCGTTCCGCGCGATTCCGCACGTGAGCGTCGAGGCCGCGATCGCAGCGGCGCTATCCCTCCAGGTCAGCCAGCGCCTCCAGCGGGATCGGCCGCGCCGGCGGGCGGCTCGTCATCGGCGCCAACACCGCCAGCGACTGGCCAGTGCGCTCGGCGAGCGTGGCGGCGATGGTCGGCATGCAATAGATGCCCTGACACAAGCCCATGCCGGAGGCGGTGCGCAATTTCACATCATTGACGGTTCGCGCTCCGTCGTCGATGGCCTGCTGGATGCGCTCCGCGTCGATTTCCATACAACGGCACACGACGCAGCGCGGCGCGTCGACCGATTGCTCCATGGATCGATCTCCTCGCCGCATCGCTACCGATACGGCTGCGCATAGCTGCCGACCGCGACGCGTTTGCGGTTCACGAGCGCAGCCGACTCAGTCGCCAGCGCTGCATCCAGGGCGTCTCGCTCGACTCGCCCGGAAAATGCCGCGGCCGCCAACCCCGCTAACCGCCCTTCAGCCGCCGCAACTGTCGGCCCACAAATGCCGGCAGCGTCACCACAGATGACGATCCGATCGACCGAGGTCCGCCCCCAAGCGTCGCACGCGGGCGCCCAGCCGCCCAGTTCGGGGTCGTAACCGAGTTCGCAATCGGCCATGGTCGCCAAACCGGCATCCGGTTGGCGCCCGGCCGCTACCGCCACGCAATCGACCGCAACTCGCGCATCGCCGACCGCGATCGCCTCCACGCCGCCTGAGCCGAACACGGCGACCGCCCCGACTTCGCCAGGATCGGCCATTACCACCACGTCTGCTCCCGCCCGTCGCAGGTCCGCCGCAATCCTTTCTCGCTCCACCCCGCCGCCGACGATGGCCCAGCGACGTCCCGGCAGCACGCGATGCTGATTGACGAGCATCAATACTGCCCGCCCGGAAAACACGCCTGGGGTCGTCCAGCCTGGGAACGCCAGGGGGAGATCGGTCGAGCCGGTCGCCAGCACCACGGCCCGCGGCGCGATCAGCTCGGCACGTTCGCCCCGGGCGATTCCGAGTCGCAGATCCGCGAAGATGCCCCACACCGGCGCATCGGTCACAATCCGCACGCCAGCATCTCGCGCCTCATCGATAGCACGATCGGCCAGCTCCGCAGGAGCCTGAAATTGGCCGCCCGGGCGCAGTGCGAGCGGCGTCGAACGATAGCGCAGCCGCCCTCCAGCGACTGGCCGCTCCTCCAGCAGCGTCACGCTCGCTCCGGTCTGGGCCGCCGCGATCGCTGCCGACAATCCGGCCGGGCCGCCACCGACCACCGCGACCTCTGGAGCCATCATGCTCCCTCCCCGACCACGGCTGGCCCGCTCAGCCCGCGCTGCGTTTCGACACGCATCCCTGCCCGTACCGGCGTCATGCAGGCGCGCGCGTTCGGCACGCCATCCACCACCACGAGGCAATCAGTGCAGCGCCCGACCATACAGAAGGGACCGCGCTGATCCCCGGTCATCAGCATGGTGCGAAAGACGCGCACGCCGCTCGCGAGTAGCGCCGCCGCCAGCGATTCCCCGTCGCGCGCATTGATGGATCGACCATCGAAGACGATCGTCGTTTCGCCCCCGACCGCGTCCTGCTCGCCCAGGCGGCTCGCTCCGTGACCATCCGCGCTGTTCATGGTTATGTCACGATCGTTCGCCATAGATGCCTCGCCCATCTTGTCCGACCCAAATCTTGGCGCGGCAGTGTATCCCGGACCGGCTCGCTCCGCTGGGACAGCTTCAGCGCGGCAGCGATTTGTCGACCCGGTGGTATCATCGCCATGCAGTCCTCACGGCAAGGCGGCGCGGCGATCGTCGGGCGCACGCCGGCCACGGCCGGGTGCACAACGCCCCGGACCACCGAGAAGCAAAGGAGATCGCGGCACATGGTGACAGATATTCTCGAAACCGCCGAAGAGCAGCTCGGGACGAACGCCCACGAGGGTCACCACGACGCCGAGGCGGCACAAGTCGCGGACGCCGCGCACGACCACGTCTGGGTCCATACGCTGACCTGGAATGAGTACGAGCACGGCGGACTCCATGTGTTCGACCATGCCGAAGGCTCCACCATCTGGGATGTCAACGGCAAAGCCTATCTGGACGGCATCGCCGGACTCTGGGTCGTCAATGCCGGTCACGGCCGCGCGGAGATCGCCGAGGCGATGGGTCGCCAGGCAGCCCGTCTGGGCTATGCCAATGCGATGAACTACACCAGCACGCCGACGGCGCTGCTGGGCGAGAAACTCGCCGCGCTGACCCCAGGCGATCTGAACCGCGTATTCTTCTCCTCCGGCGGCTCGGAAGCGGTGGAGACGGCGCTGAAGATCGCCAAGCAAGTGCAAGCGATGCGCGGATTCGCCCGCCGCTACAAGGTGATCGGCCGCCGTGGTTCCTACCATGGTCAGACGATGGGCGCCCTCAGCCTGACCCACGCCAAGAACGAGCACTGGTTCGGTCCCTTCATGTATGGCGTCTCTCATGTCCCCCATCCTGACCGTTACCGTTCCGACTTCGGGCTGGAGGGCGAGGCGGCCGACGTCATGGCGGCGAAGTTCGTCGAACAGGAGATCGTGGCCCAGGGACCGGATACCGTCGCCGCGGTGATCGCCGAACCGATCTCGATCGCCGCCGGAGTGCACGTCCCGTCGAAGGTCTATTGGCAGATGCTGCGGGAGATCACGCAGAAGCACGGCGTGCTGCTCATCGCCGACGAAGTCATCAACGGGTTTGGTCGCACCGGCACGATGTTCGCCATCGAGCAGTACGGCATCGTGCCGGACATCATGACGCTGGCCAAGGGCATCACCTCCGGCTACGCCCCGCTGGCGGCCACCGTCGTCAGCGATTCCGTCTACGAGGTGTTTCAGCAGCAGCCCAGCATCCCCATGGGTCACCTGCTGACGTTTGGCGGTCACCCGGTCTCATGCGCCGCCTCTCTCAAGAACATCGAAATCTTCGAGCAGGAAGATCTCGTGAAGCGCGGCGCGGAAACCGGCGCCTATCTCAAGTCGCAGCTCGATGAATTGCGCAGCCACCCCAGCGTCGGCGACGTGCGCGGTACGGGCATGGTCTACGGGCTGGATCTGGTCACCAACAAGGAAACCAGAGCCAAGATCGCCAAAGACGGCGCCTTCTCCAAGCGCATGAACGAACTGATGATGGAGCGCGGTCTGATAACGCGACTGTGGGACATCCTGCATCTCGCGCCGCCGCTGGTCATCACGCGCGATGAGGTCGACCGCATGGTCGCCATCGTCGATGAGTCGTTGACCATCGCCGAGCGGGAGAACGCCTCCGACTTCACAGCGTAGGAATTTCTGCGTATGCCGTGGGGGCCGAATCGCTGTGATTCGGTCGCCCGGCGTAGTTACATCCCGTTGCGGGTGCTCCAGCAATCGCGGCAAAAAACCGGGCGATCGGCGCGCGGCGAAAACGGCAGCCGGATATCGCGCCCGCATCCGCTGCAGCGCGCCGAGCTGAGCTGTCCGGTCCCATTGTCCGGACCGGGCAGCCGTTTCACGGCAGCTCGCGCCGCGCCAGTCGCATGAACCTCCAGCAGTCGCTGGTTGTGCTCGTCTCGCCGGCGGGCGGCGCATTCCGGACAACGCCCGGGCGGCGGCAACGCGGCGTCGCGGAACGCTGGGGACGGTGCGAACGGCTCGCCGCAGTCGATGCAGACGCGACGCCGCTCGCCTGAAGCGAGATCGATCATCTCAGGCGCCATTGCCGCCCCTCGTATGCCGCGTCTGATATTGCGCACCGCCAACTGAAGCGTGATGTGCGGCCCCGCTCGATTGGGGCGACCACCCGCTTCGTGCGGTCCTCGGTTCAAGGCCTACGGTGGCGACGGCGTCGAGTCGGCGACGATGGTTTCGAATCATTCGTGTCCTTTCGTCCGGCCGGCGTCCAGGCGCCGATCCGGTTCGATCGTTTCGATGAGTGTATCCCCGTCGCGCGAATAACTGCCCGCGGACGGTCGGAGCTATTGCATGACCCACCATCCGCCAATTCGCCGGCGCGCCTACCGCCTCGTCCCGGTGCTGCTCGTGCTGGCATTGCTGGTGTCAGGGTTGACGCCGCTCGCCCACGCGGTGGACGACCACGGCGTCGACACGATCGTCGGCGACGTCACGGTCACCTCCCCCTTCATCGGCAAGGCTTTCTCGCAGCCGTTCATGCAGCTCACCGATCTGACCGCCTTCGTCAAACGCGATCTCCTGATGCCGCTGCCGACGATCGGTCAGATTTCGGCGAACATCACGGGCGATTTCCGCGACAAGGGGCGGTTCACCATCCCGCTGCCGATCCGACCCATCGGTCAGGACAACGATCTCGATGGCGGTGGCCCCGGTGCGCCGGTGCAGCTCTTCGCGGTCGACTTCACGGTCAACCTCGTGGGCGATCCTTCACTCGGGCCGCTGGAATACACCGGCTGGCCAAGTGCGCTCTCCTCGCTCGATGTCGCGATCGGCACGAACGAAGTGCGCGGCGGCCGCATGGTCATTTGGTCGTCGGACGACGACGGCGCCTTCCCGACCGGGTTCGGCCCGGACGGCAAACTGTTCACCGATGACGACCCGATGGGAGCCGTTCCCGCGGGTTGGACCGTAATCGATCTCGACCAGATTCCGTTCGCGCTCGATCGCTCCGCCTCCGTCAATGTCCCCATCCTCGAAGGCGACATCGGGCTGCGCGACTTGTCGGACCGCACTTACACCGAGGCCTTCGACGCGCTGGTCGACGAGTTGGCGGCTCGCTATCCCTATACGGCATTCAAGGGCATCGATTGGGACGCACTGAGCGCCGAATTTCGCCCCGCCATCGAGCGTGCCGAAGCGGCGCAGGATAAAGAAGCGTTCAATGTCGCCCTGATGCGTTTCGCGGTGGCCATCGGCGACGGCCATGTGTCGGTGGATCCGCCCGATCTCCTGTTCGGGCAGCAACTCGGCGGCAATCTCGGCCTTGCTCTCGGGCAAACGGACGACGGGGCCATCATCGTTCGGTGCGTCACGGCAAAGGGACCGGCCAAGAAGGCGGGCATTGAACCCGGAGCGCGGATCATCGCTTGGGACGGCGCGCCGGTTGCCGAGGCGCTGGCCGCCGTCGATTTGGTGTTTAGCAAATCGACCGAGCTTGGTCTGCGCGATCAGCGGCTCTGGCTGCTGCCGCGTCAGCCAGTTGGAGCCAAGGTGGCGATCGCATTTGCAAACCCCGGCGAGGCGGAGCAAACCGCAGCGCTGCGGGCCGCCAAGAATACCGATGGATTCAATGCGCCTTGCGGCATCGCCAAAGCGGACCCGGCAGAAATGCCCGTCACCACCAAGGTGCTTCCGTCCGGCATCGGCTATATAAAGGTCAATGCCTTTTCCGAAGATCTGACGCTGACGCTGCACGCGTGGGAATGGGCGCTGCGACGACTCCGGAAGCTGGAGGCGCCAGCGCTGATTCTGGATATCCGCACCAACGGCGGCGGTCTGGGCAAACTCCCGCTTTATATGGCCGGCAGTTTCACCAGCGAATCGTTCGTGCTCGCCAACGAGGTCTATGTCGCCGAGAACGGCGAGCGAGTCGTCTCCGGCATCGACCGCATCGATCCGGCCCCGGTGCGCTGGAAGAAACCGGTCGCGGTGCTGATTGGCCCCGAGTGCGTCAGCGCCTGTGAGCTGCTCGCGGCGGCCATAGCCCACGACCCCGCTCGCCCTATCGTCGGGTTGGGGCCAACCGCCGGCGTCGAGGGCGGCGTCTTCTCGTGGAACATGCCGGGCAACATCCCATTTCATGCACCATTGATCGGATTCGAGGACTCCGGTGGCGACGTGTTCCTCGAAGGAAGCGGCGTCCAGCCAACGATCCGCGTGCCCAACACCGTCGAATCGCTGATGGTAGACCCGGCGGCGGCGGACCCGGTGCTGGAGACAGCCGTTCGCACGCTCACCGAGCGAACCGACACTGCCGAGGCGACCCCTGTCTCCGGCGTCCATTCGAAGCGCACCAAGGAGTGACTGACCTCGTGGCGACCGACATCGAACATCCCCGGCAACTGACTCGGGCCGAGGTTCCCGCGGAGGACACCTGGGATCTCACCACCATCTACCCCGACGACGCGACATGGGAAACCGAAGCCGCTCGCGTGCCGGAAGAGACCGCCGTCATTGCCGCGTGGCGAGGCCGTCTCGGCGAAAGCGCCGAGGGGTTGCGAGACGCCCTCGACGCGCTCATGCGATTGCATCTGACCGTAGAGCGGGTGCGCGTCTACGCCACCCTGCGCCACCACGAAGACATGGCCAACCCGACCTCGCTGGCGCGGTACGAGCGCTCGGCGTCCATCGGCATCGCCGTTGCGGCGGCGACTGCCTTTTTCGATCCCGAATTGCTGGCGATCGACCCGACGCGCTTCGCCGAACTCGCCGCCGATACCGCGCTGACCCCCTATCGCCACCTGCTCGGCGATGTCGAGCGGCGTCGCCCGCATACCCGTTCGATCGAGGTGGAGGAGGTGCTGGCCCAGCAGTCGGACGTGGCGCGCGGAGCCTCGGAGGCATTCGGCGCACTGGACAACGCCGATCTCGAATACGGCGTGGTGGGGAACGATCTCGGCGAGCCGGTCGTGCTGACCAAGGGCAGTCACGCTGTGTTGCTGCGCTCCAAGAACCGCGGCGTGCGGCGAGCATCGCAGGAAGCATTCATCGCGCCCTACCTCGCCCATCGCCACACCCTCGCCGCGCTCTACGCCGCCTCAGTGCGCGGCGATGTCTTCACCGCCAAGGTGCGGGGGTTTGCTTCGGCGCGGGACGCCGCGCTCTTTGCCAACGCCATTCCCGGCACGGTGTACGACACGCTGATTGCCACCGTGCGCGAGGCGCGCCCGCTCATTGCTCGCTATCTCGATCTGCGCCGGCGCGTGCTCGGGCTGCGCGAACTCGAAGTGTTTGATTTGCAGGTTCCGCTTTCGCCGCAGCCGGAAATGCGTTACGCATACCGACCGGCAACGGAGATGGTGCTGCGCGGGTTGAAACCGCTGGGCGGCGAGTACACGGCCGATCTGGGCAGCGGCTTCGCCAACCGCTGGGTGGATGTGCTGGAAACGAAAGGCAAGCGCTCCGGCGCCTACTCCTGGGGCGTATACGGATCGCCTCCGGTGATTTTGATGAACTGGAACGGCACGATCGGCGACGTGTTCACCCTCGCCCACGAGGCGGGTCATGCCATGCACACCTACTACGCCGATCGGGCCCAGCCTTACCATGACGCCCAGTACCCGATTTTCCTCGCTGAGATCGCCTCCACTGTCAACGAGACGCTGATGAACTGGCGTCTCGTCGCTGACATGCCGCCCGACGACGCGCTCGGCCGCTTCGCCTTGCTGAACCGCTTCGCCGACACCTTCTTCGGCACTGTGGTGCGCCAAACCATGTTTGCCGAATTCGAGGAACGCGCCCACGCCCGGGTCGAAGCAGGGACACCGCTGACGCTGGAAATACTGGACACGCTCTACGGCGACCTCTATGCCGACTACACCCCAGGCGTCCGTGTCGACGACAGCGTGCGCATCAACTGGGGTCGCATCCCCCATTTCTACCGCGCATTTTATGTGTATCAATACGCGACCGGCATGTCGGCGGCCATCTCGCTTGCTGCGGCTGTCCGCGACGAAGGCGAGACCGCCCGGCAGCGACTGCTCAACCTCCTGCGAGCGGGCGGCAGCGACTATCCGCTGAATCTGCTGAGCGCAGCGGGCGTGGATCTGTCGACTCCCGCACCTATTCGCGCCGGTCTCGCCGAATTCGAGCGCACAATCGCCGCGATGGAAGCTGTCGAAGCGAGTGGCGCGCTCAAGGGCTGACGATCGCAAACGCGCGGGGCGAATCGAATCGGTTCGCCCCGCTCCCACATCGCTAGCGTCCGAACACCGACGCTCCCGGGTACTCCGCGCCTTGCCCGAGCGCCTCTTCGATCCGCAGCAAGCGATTGTATTTGGCGACGCGATCCACGCGCGAAGGGGCGCCGGTTTTGATCTGGCCAGCATTGGTCGCCACCGCGAGGTCGGCGATGAAGGCGTCGTCGGTTTCACCGCTGCGATGGGAGATCACCGCATTGAATCCTGCCCGCTGCGCCATTTCGATCGCCGCGAACGTCTCCGAAAGCGTGCCGATCTGATTCAGCTTGACGAGGATCGCGTTGGCAGATTTCTCGCGGATGCCTCGCGCCAACCGCTCGGTGTTGGTCACGAACAGATCGTCGCCGACCAGTTGCACCATATCGCCGACGCGCGCCTCCAGCGTCGCCCAGTGTTCCCAGTCGTCCTCGGCCAGCCCGTCCTCGATTGAAACGATGGGGTACCGGTCACACCATTCGACCCAAAAATCGACCATTTGGCCCGGGGTCAGCGTCCGCCCTTCACCGGCAAGCACGTAATGGCCATTCTTGAAAAACTCCGTTGCGGCGGGATCGAGCGCCAGCAGAATTTCATCGCCGGGTTTTCGGCCCGCACGCTCGATCGCCTGCAAAATGACCGCGATCGCGTCTTCATTGGAGGCGAGGCTTGGCGCATAGCCGCCCTCGTCGCCTACGCTCGTGCTGAGCCCGCGTTCGTGAAGCACATCGCGAAGCGCGTGGAATATCTCCGTCCCCCAGCGCAACCCCTCGGCGAAGCTCGGTGCTCCGACCGGAACTACCATGAATTCCTGCATGTCCACGTTGGAGCCGTGCGCGTGCTTGCCGCCATTGAGAATGTTCATCATCGGCACGGGCAGCGTGCGTGCGTTGGCCCCACCCAAATAGCGATACAACGGCAACCCGACCGATGCGGCGGCGGCGCGCGCCGTCGCCAGCGAGACGCCGAGAATCGCGTTCGCTCCAAACCGGCGCTTGTTTGGCGTGCCGTCCGCCTGCCGCATCACCCGATCCACGGCGATCTGATCGAGCGCGATCAGCCCGACGACAGCCTTGGCCAATTCGTCATTGACGTGCCCGACCGCCTTCCGCACACCCTTGCCGCCATAGCGGGTCTTGTCGCCGTCGCGTAGTTCGATCGCCTCGTGCGCTCCGGTCGAGGCTCCGCTGGGCACGGCGGCGATGCCGATCGACCCATCGGTCAAGCTCACTTCGACCTGCACTGTGGGGTTGCCCCGCGAATCGAGAATTTCGCGCCCATGAACTGATTTGACGATCGCGTCCAATCCGCATTCCCTCCCGTGTTCGCATTGTTTGCTGATCCGGGAGTATAGGCCGGTCACCACCAAGAGCCTTAACCGAGTGCAGCCAACGCGATCCCAACCAGGATGCACGCGACGTGGACGACGATCAGCGCCCAGCGCCCGCGCGAGAAGGGGTGCTCCAGCGCGGCGGGGACCGGAGCCAGACGCAGCCAGAACCACAATCCGAGCAGGTCGCCCAGCACGATGCCGGCGAACAAACTCGCCCAGCCGACCGCCGCCAATTCACCGGCGGCGAAGGCGCCCGGCAGCATGCCCAGCAGCCCGAGCGTAACCAGCGTCGAGGGAACGACGAGCAGCAGCCGCAGCGATGGCCGGAGCAGGCTCATCATCAACAGCGGCGTCATCGACCACCACCCCATCAGTAACGCCGTTGCCGCCCATCGGGGTGCGGCGGCGTCGGTCGCCGCCAGCCACCAAACTACGCCGAGCGCAACCGCGGCGACGCCAGCAAGCCGCCGCACCCGCCCGGTGAACCGCGCATTGGCCGACAACTCGATCCGCATCGCCGACGCCCGAACCGCGCTCATGGCCGCTCTCCGATCTGGGCGACTGCCGCCGCTCGCCGCTGCCGGCGAAACGCCGCCGCCCGGCGTCGCTTCGCATCGTCGCTGTACAGATCCTTCACGAGTGCGGCGAACCCCTCACGAAGTTCGTCCGCCGTCATTCCGGTCGGGCGCACGTTGACGTCGAAGACGGTGCAAGCCTCCCACTCCTCGGGTTTCAGCAAGCGGCCCTCGTCGCGCAACCTGCTGTACAAGGGAGTCCCCGGCATGGCCGTCATCACGGTCACCTGCACTTCGTACAATCCACTCTCTTCC
>JADLCW010000049.1 GCA_020847015.1 Thermomicrobiales bacterium
GCGCGAGCGCGACCTGTTGCGCGCCCGGGACGAGGCCGATTTCTTCCTGATGGAAGACGACGAGGACGAAGACGACGCCCTCACCAGCGAGACCGAGGAGGACGAACCGGTCGAGCCGGATAACGAGGGTTTCATCGACGAGTCCGGTCCGCTCAACGATGAGGACGAGCACCAGTTGTAACGGCGCCGGAAAATTCGGTCCTTCAGACGGGGCGGCGCGAAATCAGCGCCGCCCGGTTGTGTCTGTTGCGTCGCGGTCATCGCCCTGCGTCCGCAAACAGTCGAACTCGGATCCGCCCGGCTGCCCGTGCGCGGCCATGAACGCCAGCACGTTTGCCGCCGATCCAACCCCAGCTCGCGGGCCACGCCGCGTCACCGATGCGGCTCCGGCGGCATTGGCGAACCGCAGCGCGACCGCCGGGTCATCCGTACGTTCCAACGCGTACACCAGAGAACCACCGAACGTGTCGCCCGCCCCGGTGACATCCACGACCGAAACAGCTAACCCCGGCACGGCGATCGTCCGGTCAGGCACGTAGGCGCGGCAGCCCTCCGCCGCCAGCGTCGCCGCCAGCATCCCGATCTCGCGCCGACGCATCCATTCGATGATGCGCTCGTCACTCCAGCCGGCGAACGATGCCGAGAAGCCGATCCGGTTCACGATGACGGCGCGCGCCCCGCGCAGAAATGGCTCGTCTCGCGGGTCCACGCCCTCCACGTCGAGATCGTAGACGACCTGACGTCCCGCCGCTTGCGCCGACCGCAGCACGGCCAGCGCATCCATCCCCGACGCCCGCAGTCGCCGGATGCGGCCCGGCGTCGCATAGAGAAAACCCGGTCGCCGTAGCGCTGCCAGCGTCGCATCCGGCAAGATCATCGGCGCATCGCCCAGCTCCGGAATGAGCACCGCATGTTCGCCATCGACCAACACCACGATGGTGCGGGAATCCGGCATGGTCTCGTCGTGCAACATATGCGCGACGCCGACCCCGCCCGCCGCCAGCTCCGCGCACAGGCGGCGCGATCCTTCGCCCCGGTTCAGCAGCGAAACGAACTCGGTCGGCGCTCCGTATCCAGCGTGAACCGCGGCGGCATTGGCGATCGACCCGCCAACGTAGGTCGCCAGCGGCTGCAACATCGCCTTGTCGCCCAGGCCCGGCCAGCGATCGGCGGTGAAATACTCATCCAGCGCGACATCACCGATGAAGAACGCCGGCGAAGCGTCTTGACCGAAGTCAGGCGTCGTCATGGTGTTGCGGTCACCCGCGCCGGACCTCCCACCACCTCCACCCATGATGACCCCGACCCGTCGCCGACCGTCGCCATCCAATAGTAGTGCGTGGGTTTGCCGATCCCGCGACAGGCATCGTGCCACGTGCCCGTCTGCAAGACCGCGACCATGCCTGGCTCCAGCACGAAGGCCCGCAGATTCTCGACACGCGGAGCCGACTCCGCAGTCGGCGCCGCGACCACCAACACGACCGGGTCAGCCATGCAGAACAGCGCCTCTTCAGTAACCAGGTGGCGCTCCATTCGGTTCGTCGCGAATGGCGCCGGGCCACCGAGCGTGACGCCCAGACTGCCATTACGCATCAGCAGCGGTTCGGCGGTGTAGCAGTCCAGCCAGCCGTCACCATCCGTGAACACCAACCGCGGCGAATCGAGGTCGGCCCGCTCCCGGGGAGCCATGCGCAGGAGCCGGCCGTAGGGCGCGAACTCACGCTCGGTCGCCGGAGTGGCGACGACGATCATCATGTCTCTCCCGCGTCGCCAACTGCTGCCCGCTGGCGTCGCAGATCGCCTACGAGGGCCATGATCTCCGCCACATGCGCCAGTTCCACGACGCCATCGTCGCGGTGGGTGTTCTTGAAGTAGCTGCCGACAATTGCGCCATCCGCGAGCGCGAGTTGCTCGCGGCAGTTGGCTGCGGTCAGTCCCGCCCCGATCAGCAGTGGGAACTCCTGTCCCACGATCTCCCGGAAGCGGCGCACCTTGTCCAGATCCGTTTCCTGGCCGGTGGCCTCGCCAGTCACCACCACGGCATCGCAGCGCTCCATGGCGAGACGCAGATCGTCCTCCAGCGAACGCCCGGAGCGGACCGGCTGATATTTGAACCGCACCCCGCCCAGCAGATAGACCGGATTCTCTCGCCGCAGTCGCGCCAGATCGCTCGCGAAGACGGCATCCTCGCTCGGCGGCAGATGCCCGGCGACGGAGTCGATCTGGATGAACTTCACAGCGAAGCGCGCAGCCAGCGCGAATGCCTCCCGGTAGTCATGCAGCACATTGAGTCCGACGAGCAGCGGCGGTTTGGTTGCCTGCAGCCACTCCAGCGCGGCAACCACATCCGCCACGTCGCCGAAGTAGTTCTCCACGACAACGGCATCGACGCCACCTTCCGCCAGCGCTGCGACGTCCTGCTGGGCAATGGCCAACCGCTCTTCCCGGTCGGAGCCGCCGAGATGCAGCATGCCCAGGATGGGCTTGTCGCGGGAGAATGGGATTCGGGTCCCGGTTCGTTCCACCACCATGAACTCATTCCTGTTCGTTCGGCGATCGGCCCCTCAGGGATTCGGCATCGGAACCCCACCGCCCATCATCGTCACCACGTTGATCGCCACGTCCGGGGAGTACACCACCGACGTTTCCTCGACCAGTTCGTCACGATCCGAAAACACTCGGCCGCTGGCGCAGAGCAACCCCGGTGGTTCCTCTCGTGCACCAAATGTCTCGCGCGCGAGACCCGACCAGGGGACGGCCGACAAGGTGAGTTCCGACCGCGCCGGCGTCACCCCGTACTCCTCGCGCAGCACCTGATAGAGCGAGGCAGTTTCGAAATCGAATGCATCGAGCCGGGGGAATCGGTCCAGCGACAACCATGAGGTGTCGATGTTTAGAAACTCCGTACCGTCCACCCCGGTGACGCCTCGCGCTCGCACCATGCGCAGCCTGCGACCGCGATGATCCTCGGCGATCTCTCGTTCGATCAGCCGCGTGATGGGTTTTTGTCCGCGTGCCTTTGAGAAGTCAGTAAAACTCCCGAAATTCCAAACGCTGTAGGTAATCGGACGGTATGAAACGAGCGTACCCTTGCCGCGCACCTGCCGCACCAAGCCGTCATCAACCAGCAGTGACACGGCGTGGCGGACCGTTCCCCGCGTGATCCCGTGGGCGCGCTGGAGCGTTGTCTCCGAAGGAATCGCCTCGCTCTCCCGGTACGCTCCGTCCAGAATGTCTTGCCGCAGGATGCGGTAGAGCTGGACGTAGAGCGGAGTGGGGTCGGCGGGGTCGAGCGGGCACAGATCCCGCTCGCCGCGTCGCTCGGTCATTGGCCAGCGTTCGTCAGCAGCTTCTCGACCGCGGCCTCTTGCAGACCGTAGCGATCGAGGATCGCAACGTACGAACCGTCTTCAATCATCGAAGTCAGCGCGGCCGCCACGGCGTCTTCGAGCTGAGTCGCATCTTTGGCGAATCCGATGCCGTAGTAGCCCTGGTTCAACAGCTCATCGACCTTGACCCATTTGTCGGGTTCGCGCTTCTGCAAGTCCAGCACGCCTTCGAATCCGATGATCGCAGCCACCGCGCGCTTCTGCTTCATCTGCAGCAACTGTTCCGCCAGCGACGGCACGGTGACGATGTTGATCTGGTCGTCTGCGCCGCACTTCTCTTTGCTCAGGTCCTCCACCACAGTCACCCAGTTGGTGCCGGTGGCCACCGTCACCGTTTCGCCGCACAGATCGGAAATCGTCTTGAACTTGTCGGCGAATTCGATCGGAGCGAAGAACTGATCGCCGGTCTTGAAATAGTCGAGGAAACTGAGCTTGTCGTGACGCTTGGCCAGATCGAGCATCGCTGTCCAGATCAGATCCGCCCGGCCGGTTGTCACCGAGGGAATGAGCTGGGCAAACTCCATATTCTGGAATACCGGCTCCAGTCCCAACCGGGTCGCCACCTCGCGGGCAAGATCGATATCGGCGCCTTTCAAATCGGTCGAACCGGGATCGGAGTACTCCATCGGCGGATAGGCAAGGCTGATGGCGATGTTGAGTTTGCCGGAATCCCTGACCTTGTCAGGCAGCAGATCGGCGAAGTTCGGGGTCGCCTGCGGCGTCTGAGCCGCTGCGCCCGGGATGCGGCTCAGCGGAGCCGCCAGAGAAATCACCAGCGGGGCCGCAATCCACCGCAGCGCCGCGCGCCGCGTGCCGACAATCTTTCGAAATGACTCGTTCACGATGCGCTCCTTCACGATTGGTTCGTTCCCGACGACGCTTCGTCGGGATCAGCGATCACCCGGGCGAGGAATCTCCGCACCCGCTTGTCCTTCGGGTTCACGAGCACTTCACTCGGCCGGCCGATTTCTCGAAGCTCACCATCCACCATGATGGCCACTCGATCGGCGACCTCGCGAGCAAACCCGATCTCATGCGTGACCACGATCATGGTCGCGCCTTCGCTGGCGATGCGCCGCATGACATCCAGCACCTCCCCCACCAACTCGGAATCGAGTGCGGAGGTCGGTTCGTCGAAAAGCATCAGCTTCGGTTGCATGGCGAGCGCGCGGGCGATCGCCACACGCTGTTTCTGGCCGCCAGAAAGCTGGGACGGCCACGCGTTGGCGCGATCTCGCAACCCGACGCTCTCAAGCAGATCCAATGCCCTGCTCATCGCAACCGCTTTCGGCTCCCGACGCACGACGAGCGGACCTTCCACAACGTTGCCGAGCACCGTCAGATGCGGGAACAGGTTGAAGTGCTGGAACACCATGCCGATATCTTGCTGCTGGCGTCGGATCTTCCGTTCCGGCAACTCCCGCAGCGCGCCGTCACGCAACTCGTAGCCGATAATCTCGCCGTCGACCCACACCAATCCGTCGTCGATCGTCTCCAGATGGTTGATGCAGCGCAGCAGCGTGCTCTTGCCGCCGCCGGACGGACCGAGAATGCAGAGCACCTCGCCGTCGCCGACCTCGAGATCAATTCCACGCAGCACTTCGCGCGCGCCGAACCGCTTGTGGACATTGACGACCTTGACGACCGGCGTCACGCCTATGCTCCTTGCCCCGCGCGCGCCGGCCGGAGTCGGTCCGCCAACCCGCCAATCCAGTCCACCATCCGGGAGCTGGATGTCTGCCGCGCATCGCCGCGGCCGAAGTGGCGCTCGATGAAGTACTGGATGATGCTGAGCACGGTGGTGGCAAGGAGATACCAGACGGCGCAGACGAAGAGCAGCTCGATTACTGCGCCGTTGACGAAATAGACCTGCTGGGCCGAATTGAGCATCTCGGAAAACGAGATCGTCGCCGCCAGCGACGAAAACTTCAGCATTCCGATCGCCTGGTTTCCAACCGGCGGAATGATGATGCGCATCGCCTGCGGCAGCACGATGCGACGCAGCGTCTGCATGTGCGACATGCCCAGCGCGGCCGCCGCTTCCGTCTGCCCGCGATCCACCGCATTGATGCCGGCGCGCACAACCTCGGTCATGTACGCCCCCTCATTGATCCCCAACCCAAGCAGCGCCGCTACGAACGGCGTCACCACTTCGACGGTATTGGCATGGAACAAGCCGGGGATGGTGATGGTTGGAAACACGAGCGCGATGTTGAACCAGATCAGCAACTGCAGCAGCAACGGGGTTCCACGGAACAGCCAGACGTACAGCCAAGCGACGCCGCTGGTGACCGGATTGCCAGAGTGCCGCATCACCGCGAAGATCGTGCCCAGCGTCAACCCGAGCGTCATCGCCAGCGCCGAAATGAGCAGCGTATTGGCGAAACCGCGCAGGATGATTGGAGCCGTGAGGAACTCGCCCACGACCGGCCAGTCGATCTGCCCCTCGGCGAACGCCCGTACGATGGTGGCCAGTGCGGCGAGCACCAGCACCGCCGAGACCCAGCGCAGCGGATGGCGAGACCGCACGACCGGATAGCTACGCTGCGTGAGTTGGTCTACCTCGATCATCGCGCCCACCGCGGCGATTCCTCAGTAAACTCTCGGGATAAGTTGTATAGACAGGTGAACAACTTCGGCCACGGTAGCAGCCGACCGGCCCGGTGTCAAGCGATGGCGGCGGCTGAGCATGCAGCGTTGGCCAGGCAGGTCGCCCGTGAGGCAGCGGCGGCCCCGCACGGTGAACTTCGCGTCCAGCATCTCTTCTGCGGGCGGCAGGGAGCGACCTCAGGAGGCAGCAGCGCGCCGGCATGCCAACGGGGCCGGCCCGCGGGCCGACCCCGTTGGGCAGAATATTGTGTTATCCGTGCGCGGTTCGCTACCGCTCGATGATGAATCCAAGTGCGATCATCGCCACCAACAAGACGCTGGCGATCTTGAGCAACCGCTCCAGATCGCCGTGGATGTAGTGGTACTCCTGCTCCCGGGTCAGCGGCACGATCTTCGCCGCGCGTCCCCGCCGCGCCGGCAGCGGCCCGCGTTTTGGCGCGGCCGGTACTGTCGGCACGGCGAGCGGCGCTTGGGGCGCCGCCCCGACCTCCAGAAACGCGAACTCCTCGTCCATTCCGAAATCGGCCGGGTTCGCCCCTTCCGGTTGGCGAGCCTCCGCACGCGCCTCCATCGCCCGGATTTGCGAGC
>JADLCW010000050.1 GCA_020847015.1 Thermomicrobiales bacterium
CCTCCGGGTCGCAGATGGATCGGGTGACTCGTTAGCGCGCCCGATGTCAGGGCAGAGGGCAACGTTCGTGCGCGTGGCCGCTTGGTCGCCGCATGTTGGCAGGCGACCCGGCTCCGGTTCCCGCCGGCTCGTCGGCGGCGCGGCTCGCATGCGCCTGATCTGCCCTGAGCATCGTTTGGAGCGCTCGGCGTCTTCGCGCCTCAGAGCGCTCCGCCGGCGCGGCGCCGCTCCGATTCCGCTCGCGAATGACCCGGCTCCCGATCGCGGCGAGGCGCCGGCGCCCTTGTCCAGATGCAACCCCCCGGCGCGGCAGCGTCTTCACGAGCGTTACGATGTCCCTTTGTTACGGCATATTGCGGTGAAGGCGACACGAAGTACGGTTGAGAAGCGATCCAGCGCTGTGTTTGTGCGCCGCTCAGGATTTGCGACCCGCATCGGCCGACTCCGATGTCGATTCCGTGGCAAGCGGCTGCTGACGGACCACCGGGCGCGCCAGCGGGTACTCCAGCACCCCCCACGACAACACCAAGGTTGCAAGCGCCCAGAGGGCGTAGGCCGGCTGGTCGTTCCGGTACGTCTCGTAACTGCCGGAGGGATGTGGAGCGAGCGTGACCAACGTCTCGAATGTCATCTGCCCCAGGTAAAACAACCCCAACCCCATGGCGACAATCTTCAGCGCCCGGCGACCGTCCAGGATCGTCGGCGGCACGCGCCGCCGGGCCAGGCGCGCCAGCATCAGCGCGCTGAAACCGTACAGCAGCGGGTAGGACAACGAGGCGATCTGGAGCGTGTTGCCGCCGGTCTTGATCGCCTCCAGCAGATCGGCTCCGCCAGCGATGCTCAACACGAACAGGGTGACCAGCGCCATCCACGACAACAGCCACGAGTTCGCTTCGACCTCGGTCAGAAAGTCCGGAACCACACCTTCGTAGAGCGTCCACACGGCGGCCGCCCACACGACGCCCCCGGCAAAGAAGCCGACATCGCCCGGCGATGGGAATGCTGGCGGAACGCCGGCCGCGACGGCCTGCCAGGCGTACAAGAGTCCGCTCAGCCCCCAGCACAGCAGCGCCAGGCAGAAGAGTAGATAGACGGTCGTGGAGCGATCTCGCCGCGCCAACCGCGCTACGTCGAGTCGCGCGAACCCGGTCACGGCTCCGAGCAACGGAAGCAGTTGGTACAACCAGGTCGGCGGGAAGCTGGGGTCGCCGGCCAACCGCCCGGCGACGAAACACGCGGCGATCAGCGCTCCCGCGACCAGCAGCGCGCCGCGAACGATCCGGTCGGCCCGCCGGCGCTGCATCGGGTTCGCCCGCGGATGGCCGAGGGCGAGAGGGTGCGTCATGCGCCAAACACGGCCGGGCATTTCGACGCCTTTCCCCGCCGGGAGCACAGCGCACCGGGCGGAAGCGGCCGGAAAGCAGATTGTCTCAGCAAGAATCAACCCAGCGCGGCGGCAACCGCTGCAGCGCTCCATCGTGTCGCATCACGCGCCCGGCACGGGCGCCGGGAACTCCGACCGCAGCCGTGATGGCGCGCGCGGCGGGGCCGCGGCCGGCGTGCGCGCCGCCGCGGCCGCGTCACGAGAGTACGATCACTTGCAACAAGCAGGGACGCCAAACACCTTGCAGCAGTGGTAGCCCTTCTTGCAGCACCCATTCGAGCAGCACTTGGGCGCTCGGCGCGGGCAACATTTGCCGTGGCACTGCTTGCGGCCCCGACCGCACGCTCCGCCCGCCACGCCGGGCCCTGCCGCTGCTTCTCCCCCCACCGGATCCACGATGGCTCCCGCAAGAGTCCCCGCGAGCAGCCCGAACAGGAGCCTGCGTCGGGATGTCGAGGCAAACCCGCGCGTCGGATCATCGAATCGGGAACTCTCCAATACGATCCCTCCACTCAACGGCAACGCGAGCGCCACGGCGGCGCCCGGGCATACCCGCTCGGCATCGCGGCACGGTTGGGCATGATGCACTTGAGATCACTAGTTAGAGTAACACATATAATCGAATCAATAGGATATATTTTTTCGGATCGTGTCTCCGGCGCGTTCGTGTGTCACTCGCCGAAGCTCGATGCCAAGGCCAGCAATTCCGAAGATTGCCAGCCGGTAGGTCCGACTCCGTGCCGCAACACGCCCCGCCTGCGGTCGACGCCCGCTCGCGCCAGCTCGTGATACCGTGTCGCCATCGGAACGTCCCGCCCCCGGCGGGACGTCGTCAGTCGTCGGAGGCGATATCTACGATGTCCGTCCGTCCGCCCGTCGAACTGGTCACATTCGACCTGTACGACACCCTGATCGAACTGAACCCTCCGCGCTGGGAGCGCCTGGAGCGGGCGTTGGCCGTCGAGGGAATGCAGGCGGAGCCGGCCGCGCTGCGCGATGCCGACCGTGTCGCAGAGGACTATTTCACGATCGAAAACGGCGCCCGCCCGATCCGTGACCGCTCCGCCGCCGAGCGACTCGCATTTCGGCTCGAGCACATGCGCCGCTGGTTGGCGGCCGCCGGGCTGCCCGACGATCCGGAAACGGCGGCTCGCGTGCGCTCCCGCTATGTCTCCGAATTCGAGGAGATGCCGGACTACCTTCACTACCGTCTCTTCGACGATGTGATGCCGGCGCTGCTGCAATTGCGCAAGCGTGGCGTCAAGACCGCGGTGGTGTCGAACGCCGACGCCGATGTGACTGTGGTGGCGATTCATTTCGCCTTCGCCGACCGCATGGATCTGATCGTCACGTCCGCCCTCGTCGGGTACGAGAAACCGGACCCGCGCACCTTTCATGCTGCGCTCGATCCGCTCGGGGTCGATCCCGCCGCAGCGCTGCATGTGGGCGACCAGCCCAAATCGGATGTCATTGGCGCGGAGAGCGTCGGCATGCGGGCGGTGCTGCTGGATCGCTACGGTCGCCATCCGGAAAACGGGATCGAGCGCGTCGCCACCCTGACCGAGCTGGCCGACAA
>JADLCW010000051.1 GCA_020847015.1 Thermomicrobiales bacterium
CCCGCGCTCACCGATGTGGTTCCGCTGGATCCGACCTGGAGCGCCGACCGCGCCCTGCAGATCGCCGCCAGCGGCGAGCGCCTCTCCGAACACCACCTCGCCGCGGCCGTAGTGCGCGGAGCGCAAGAGCGCGGGTTGGCGCTGATCGAACCGCGCTCGTTCCGGGCGCTGGCCGGCAAGGGGATCGTCGCCAATCTCGACGGTCAGGAGATCGCCATCGGCAACGACGCCCTCTTCGTCGAGTTCGGAACTCCGGTCGGGCCGCGCGCCCTGGCCGAAGCGGATCGATTGCGGAGCGAGGGCAAAACCGCCGTCTTCATCGGCGATGTGATGGGTGTGCGCGCGATCGTGGCTGTCGCCGACACCTTGCGCCCGGCCGCGCCGGCCGCGGTGGCGCGGCTGCGGGAATTGGGCATTGGGCGGATCGTGATGCTCTCCGGCGACAACCAACGGGTCGCTCAGGCGATCGGGACGCAGCTCGGCATCGACGACGTGCGCGCCGATCTGCTGCCGGAAGACAAGCTGGAGGTGATCGCGGCGCTGAAGGCGGAAGGCAGCGTGGCGATGGTCGGCGACGGGGTCAACGACGCCCCGGCGCTGGCGACCGCCGATCTCGGGGTGGCGATGGGCGGAGCCGGCACCGATGTCGCCCTGGAAACGGCCGATGTGGTGCTGATGGGCGACGATTTGTCCCGGCTGCCCTACGCGGTCGAGTTGAGCCGCAAAACGCGGCGCACGATTCGCCAGAATCTGACGTTCTCGCTGGCGGTCATCGTCGTGCTGGTCACCGCTACGCTCACCATCGGCATCCCCTTGCCGCTGGGCGTGGTCGGCCACGAGGGCAGCACCATCATCGTCGTGCTGAACGGACTGCGGTTGTTGCGCTCTCTCGACTGATTCCGGCACGCGATGCGAACGGCCGGCGCGCGGGCTTGCGCGCCGGCCGTTCGGCGCGCGAACGCACCGCCGGACAAGAAGCTCCCTGGTGACTGTCGCGGTGATTTCGCCGGCGAATCGCGTGTGGAACCGGGAGATTGGTCATGGAGATCGGTTCCAGGTGGGCATTCCTTTGGCGCCGTTGCCAGTCAGGCGAAACCGAACCGCGCCGCCGGGCGTAGAAGCGAGTGGAAGCCGACGCATCGGAGGCCTGTAGAACGCCATGCGCCGGGTGCGCCCGCCATCGCTCGCGGGCGCCAGGGGCTCCCGGTTCGGACCCGTCCCGGCGGTTGCGCCGGGCCGAGCGGGAGTGAGGGGAGGGGAGCGATGCTCCGCATAGCCAGAACCGTTGTGGGTTTGCTGATCGGGCTGACCCTGCTCGCACCGGCCGTTTCGGCTGCTCCGGGGTACAGCCCCGACGATCAGGAACTTCGGTTCCTCGACCTCATCAACGACTACCGCGCCCAGAGCGGATTGGGGTCAGTCTCGCTCAACAGCGAACTCGGGGCCGCCGCCGACTACCACTCCCAGGACATGGCGACCCACAACTACTTCGATCACACCCTCTCTGATGGCTCCGACCCCGGAACCAACATCCACAATTTCGGCTACCGGGGCGACACCTGGGGTGAAAACATCGCCGCCGGCATGGCCTCCGCCGACGAAGCGATGGTGAACTGGCAGAACAGCCCCGGTCACAATGCCGCCATGCTCGACCCCGCCTACAGCGAAATCGGCATTGGCCGCTACTACGAGGCCAACAGCGAGTACGGTTGGTACTGGACGACCACCTTCGGCGGCGATGACAGCCGCGGCGACCGCAACCGCGACAAAGATGCCGTTCCGGCTGCCGTCGACAGCCAGTCGGTCCCGTCCGATGGCGATGTCACCACCACCGTCAACGGCGTCCCGGTGGCGACGGACTCCATCGAGAACACCACCATCAACGGCGTGCCGGCCAACGTCAACGCCAACAGCGGCCAGGGCAACGGCAATGCCGGCGCTGGAACCGTCACGGTCAATGGCGTGCCGGTCAGCCCCGGCGGTCAGGTCGTCAACGCCGACGGGCAGGTGATCACCACCATCCTCGCCGCCGACGGTCCGGTGCCGATCACCACCGACCGAACCGTCATCCAGGAACCGAGCGTCGACTACGATGCCCCTGCTCCCGAGGCGGCGCCAGTCGACGCCGGCTATGAAGCGGCCCCCGCCGAACCGAGCTATGACGAAACGAGCTACGAGACCGCTCCGGCCGACAGCGGGTACGACGAAAATTACGAAGACGCCAGCTACGAAGCCGCACCTGCCGATACCGGGTACGACGAGACGGCCTACGACGGCGGCTATGACGCCAGCTACGATGCAGCTCCGGCTGAGACGGGCTACGACGAGGCGAGTTACGACGGCGGCTATGACGCCGGTTATGAGACCGCCCCTGTTGAAGCGGGATACGACGAGACCGGCTACACGGACGATTACACCGGCTACGACGAGACGGGCTACACCGGCGAATACGCCGGCTACGACGCCGCGACTGCTGGCTACGAAGGATTCCAGAGTTTCCAGCGTTCCGTCGATATCGCCCAGGAGTCGGACACGGGGTATTCCGCTGACGGCGGTTCTTCGCGCAACGGCAGGAATGTCTCGGGCGACGGTCCGACCATCATCTACGGCGACATCAACACCGGGGGCATTGAGGGCGGCGCGATGACGATCGACGCCGACGGCGGCCGCGGCGCAGCTCCGGCTCCCGAAGCGGCTCCGGTTGAATCCGCACCGGTCGAGGCTCCGCCGCCGGCGAATTCGCAGGGCGAGATGACCACCACCACCACCCTCAATGGCGTCACCATGGAAGGCGGCACCGCCACCACCCGCGGCGGCGGCAGCGGCTCCGCTCAGCCTGGAACCATCACCCACAAGTGACACACGCGGTCCCGCCGCTTGCCCCCGCCCCGGTTCGCCGCGGCGGGGGCATTTCGTGTTCGCGCTCCGCACTGACGCCTGCGTTCGGAGATTCCCATGGCCGGCACGTTTCTCGCGTGCGGCGCCAGCATGGCCCGGGGCTGATGGGCGGTCGGGAGCGACGCCGGAGCCGCCTCGGAACGGAGAACTCGCCATGCAGGAATTCGATCGATCGATCGTCGAACGATTGCGCGCCGACGGCGGCAAGCTGGGCGGCTCCGCCGCCGGAGCGCCGCTGCTGTTGCTGACCACCATCGGCGCCCGCACCGGCCAGCCGCGTACGGTTCCGCTCGCCTATTTGCGCGATGGCGAGCGCTGGCTCGTCATGGCCGCCAACCGGGGCGCGCCGGCCAATCCTGGCTGGCTGCACAATCTGCTGACGAATCCAGAGGCCACGATCGAGATCGGCGGAGAAACCATCCCGGTGCGCGCGGTCGTGCTGGAGGGCGCGGAGCGCGACCAGCAGTTCGCACGGATGGTGGAGCGCGCCGGCCGCTTCGGATGCGCCCCGCAACAGACGACGCGGATGTTCCCCGTGGTGGCGCTTGAGCGACGCGACTGAATCCGCCACGACAGAAGGCGCGCCGCGGCATCCGCGCCGAACATGGCACAATCCGGGGATGAGCGCGCAAGCGGCGTTCTCGGATCATTCGTCGCACAACCACGACCACGTCCCCCACGAGAGCGGGCGCGCCAACCCGCGCCCGCTCGCCATCGCTCTCGGCATCACCGCCGCCTTCACGGTCGTGGAGGCGGTTGGCGGCTTGCTCACCGGGTCGCTGGCGCTCCTGGCCGATGCCGCGCACATGCTCACCGATGTCGGCGCTCTGGCGTTGGCGCTCGCCGCCATCTGGCTGGCTCGCCGGCCGCCCACGCCGCAGCGTTCCTTCGGGTTCGCGCGCGCCGAAGTGCTCGCCGCGCTGATCAACAGCGCGGTGCTCGTCGCCGTCACCGGTTGGTTGTTTTGGGAAGTGATTCAGCGGCTGAACCACCCGCCGGAGGTGGATAGCGGACCGATGCTGATAGTCGCCGTGGCTGGACTGCTGGCCAACGCCGCCTCGGCCTGGACGCTGTCGCGCGGGGGCGGTCACCAGCACGACCTGAATACCCGCGGGGCGTTCCTGCATGTGATCGGTGATCTGCTCGGCTCGGTCGCGGCGATCGTGGCGGCGCTGGTGATGCTGGCCACTGGCTGGTGGCTGGCCGATCCGATTTTGTCGGCCGGCATCGGACTGCTGGTGCTGATCAGCGCTTGGCGGTTGCTGCGCGAATCGACCGAGGTGCTGCTGGAGGCGACGCCGACCGGAATCGATCCGGCGGAAGTGGCGTCGGCGATGGCGTCCGCGCCGGGCGTCATCGGCGTTCACGACCTCCATATCTGGACCGTCACCTCGGGATTGGTCGCGCTCAGCGCGCACGTCGAGTTGGCCGACGGGCAATCATGGCCGGAGGCGCTGACTGAGCTGAATCGGCGTTTGCGCCCATTCGGCATCGTCCACGCAACGTTGCAACCGGAACCGGCGAGCGATATTGCCGACCCGTTTCGTGGCTGCACGCTGGATTCACCGGAGGGGCGAGCGGCATGTCGAGCGAGTCACGAGTCAGACGCCGCGAGTCGAACGCCGAGAACGGGCGACGTGCTGGATCGTGCGCCGATGACGTAGCTCCTCACTCGTGACTTCTGACTCTTGACTCGTGACTCGTCAGGGACGTCATGATCAATCTGCTGATTCTTCTGTTGCTGGTGATCGTCAACGGAGTGCTGGCGGCCTCGGAGCTGTCGGTGGTGTCGGCGCGCAAGGCGCGGCTGGAAGAGCGCGCCGAGAAGGGCGACACGCGGGCGCAGGCGGCGCTGGCGCTGGCGGCCGACCCGAATCGCTTCCTCTCCACCGTCCAGATCGGCATCACCCTCATCGCCATCGTGGCCGGCGCCTTCGCCGGTGCGGCGTTGACCGAACCGGTGGCGGACCTGTTTCGGCGCATTCCGGGCGTCGCGCCCTACGCGTCCGTCGCGGCTGGAATTATCGTCGTCGGGTTCATTACCTATCTCACGTTGGTGATTGGCGAGATCGTACCCAAACGGTTGGCGCTGATGAACCCGGAAGCGATCGCGCTGCGGGTAGCCGGCCCGATGACCCGGCTCGCCCACATCACCACCCCCATCGTGTCCGTCCTGGCCTTCTCCAGCAACCTGCTGCTGAGGTTGCTCGGTGCGAAAGCCCCGGACGAACCACCGGTGACGGAGGAAGAGGTCGAGCGGCTGTTGCAGGAAGGCACGCTCCACGGCGTGTTCGCCGAGACGGAGCGGGTGCTGGTGCAGGGCGTGTTCGATCTGGGAGACCGTCGGGTCGGGGAATTGATGACGCCGCGGCGCCGCATGATCGCGCTCGATTTGACCGCGCTCGATGCCGTAAACCGCCGCCGCATCATCGAATCGCCTGACACCGAATTCCCGGTCATTGATGGCTCGCTCGACAAGGTCGTCGGGGTGGTCACGGTCAAGGCGCTGTGGGGGCTGGCGCAACCGGGGGAACCGCTGCCGCTGCGGGAGGCGATGACCCCGGCGCTGTTCATTCCAGAGAGCGCGCCCGTGTTGCGAGCCTTGGAGCAGTTGCGGCGGACGGGCGATCACCTCGCGGTCGTGGTGGACGAATATGGCGGAGTGGAAGGCGTGCTCACCTCCGACCATATCTCGGCGGCGATCACTGGTGATCTGGGACCGAATCCGATCGCCGACGCTCGGGCGGTGCGCCGGGCCGATGGTTCCTGGCTGCTGGACGGCGAACTGCCGGCCCACGAGGCGCGCGAGCTGCTGGACCTCGACACGCTGCCGGGTGAGGAAGGGGGAGAATTCGAAACGATGGCCGGATTCATGATGGCCCAACTGGGCCACATCCCGGTCGTCGGCGACAGCACCGATTGGGCGGGTTGGCGTTTCGAGGTGGTCGACATGGATGGCAACCGGGTCGACCGCATTCTGGCGACGCCGCTGGCCCCGGTCGAACCGGCAACCGACGCCTGATCGACGCAACGTGGCCGGGCAAGCGCGCCAGCGC
>JADLCW010000052.1 GCA_020847015.1 Thermomicrobiales bacterium
GACGATCGTGAACGAGCGGCCAGACCGAGCGACGCCATCACGGCGCTGCCCAGAAGAGATCCTCCTCCGTCAATTTGTCCGGATCGAACTTCACCAGCGCCTGCCGCGTGGTCTCCTGCACCTCGAATACGACGTTGCCGGTGACATACTCGCCGGGGGAAAGCGTGCCGGAGTCGAGCAGACCGTCGTCGAGAACGAAAACGCTGTCGAAGCCGGCCCCGGTTTTGCCATCCTGCGCGCTGAAATCGCTCGCGTTATAAGTGTGATCCTTGTCCCCTACGTTTTTGATGCGCGTCTCCACCACGAGGAATTTGTAGCCGCCCTTCGGGGTGTTGGATCCAAGCTCGGTCACGAATTCGGCGCTGCCCACGGTAACCGCGAGCCCATCGCCACGGAGCGTCGCTCCGATGTCGGCAGGGTCGTCGAGCGCGCCAGGCGCCGTGTCGTTCTTGCCTCGCTTCGCACCGGCGTCGTTGGCGGTTTTATCATTCTGATCGCCCGATGCCGCGTTCTTCTTGTTCCGCTTCTGCTGTTTCGTTTGACTGGCGTCCGCCTCGGTCGTAGCGACGTCGGTTGCGGAGGCGGCGCTCTCGTCGCTGGCGGCGGCTTTCTCATTCTGGCGGCGATTCTTGCGGTTCGCCTGTTGCGCGTTGCCGGAGTCCTCGGCAGCCGTGTTCGCATTGTCGACCGAAGCGGTCCCCCTGGGGATGTTCGTGGAAACATCCGCCCCGGCGCTGGAGATCGGGACGAAGCTGCGCGGATCGACGAAAATCTCCGAAATCCAGCCGGTTTCGCCAGTTTCGACAAGCTCCACCGGCACGAAGACGTCGTAGGCGATGCCGAGCGTCTGCGCCGTGACGGGCATCGTGGAGCCGTCCGGCAGCTCGGCGTCGCCGGTGATGAGGATCTCGTCGCCACGCTGGAGAATGGCGACGAGATCGGCGTCGGGCGCCGGCTCCGCCCACAGCCGCACATTCTCGCCGCGGACGAGCGTGTCGACCTCGGCGCGCTGCGCGTGCCCGACGGAGCCGATCCCCAGCGCGAGCGCGCACCCCAGCACCAGCGACCTGGCCGCCCGAATGCGATTCATCAACTCCTCCTTCGCGCGCGTTGCGGCGACGCTGGCCCGAGTCTCCGCCAGATCGGCGCCGAATCGACCCGAGGCGGCGGCCGATCTATCGGGTACACTGGACGACCATGTTGCGGCGATGGTGGCGGCGCAAGTCCGACGACGACAACTACGATTCTGACATGGATGAGATCCCCGACGAGGGTGAATTAGTGCGCGAGGGCGATCTGGTCGAGCTGCGCGAGCACGTGCCGGCGAATCGGCTGGCGTTCCAGCGCTGGTACGCGGACCCGGAGATCGCCAGTCTGCTGCGCCACGATCTGGAGCCGCTAACCGAGATCCAGTCGCGTGGGTATTTCGATGCGTTCATTTTGCCTCTTTCCGCTCGCGGGCTGTGCTACGCCATTCACGAGCGGGCGTCCGGTCGCCTGATCGGCACGACCGCGCTCACCGATTTTACGCGTCGCCGAGGCAGCGGTCGCTCGGCGCTGTTTCGCATCGTCATCGGCGAGAAAGACGCCTGGGGTCACGGCTACGGCACCGAGGCGACGCGGCTGGTGGCGGAAGAAGGGTTCGAGGAGCACGATCTGGACGAGGTGCGACTGGAAGTGTTCCGCCACAACCCGCGCGCCATCGCCGCCTACCGCAGGGTCGGGTTTCATATTACCGGCGAGCATGTGGAGTGGGTCAACCGCCGCAAAATCGAGTTGCAGGTCATCGAGATGGCGCTCGATCGAGACGACTTCGAGACGACTGACGACGAGGACGACTCCGACGACGACGTCTCGGAGGATGATGACCGCGATTTCGATGAGACATCCGACGATGCCGACGATGTTGAGGATCTTGACAACAAGGCCGAATCGCGCCGATAGCTGGAGCGGCCGATAGGGGGCAAGAGGCGGGTTCGGCCGCCGGCGGCCATTCATTTCATCCACGTGTCGCGCGAGCAACGCGCTGAATTGATTGACACCCGGGCCAGCGCGACCTAGACTCGGGGGTGGGGAACGACCGGAGACGTCCGCCAAAACCGACTGAGCGAGATTGGGGTTCGCATCAGTTCGGGGATGTCCGAGGTCGGGAAGGACGCAAAAAAAGGGGGGGTCCAAGCGTGAGCGAGAATGAACGCCGCGCGCTTGATACGTTGAGCACGTCCGATTTGCTCATCAGGGGTACGTCGGTGGTGGTGCTGATTGTGGTGACGCTGCTTGCGGTGCTCGCCATTCAGCCTGTGTAGGGGAGACGGGAACTCCACCGACTACGGACGACGCGACCAAGCATTGCACCTGCGACCCGGGCCTCCGTGCCCGGGTCGTTTTTTCGTTCGTCGCCGCGCCCGCCTGGAAAATCTGACAGACTACATGCCGATGATCCGCTACTTGGGGAGGGAATCCGTGACGACCGCGCCGATCGCTTCCGTACACCACTGGGCGCCGCGCCTGGGTCTGCTGGCCGCACTGCTCGTCGCGCTGCTCGCTGCGCCGGCGGGAGCGGTGCAAAGCGATCGGGCTGCGGTGCGGATCATTCACGCGGTGGCCGGAGCCGGTCCGATCGACGTGTATCTCGATGGCGCCCTCGCCGTCATCGGAACCACCTTTCCCAGCGCGACCGACCCCATCGAGCTGGCGGCCGGCGAGCATCGGGTGACGGTGACGCCGACCGGAGCGGCGCTCGATACGGCGCTGGTCGATTCCACCATCACGGTCGATGCCGGCGCTAATGTCGACATCGCGCTGATCGGCAGCGCAGAAGCGATCGAGGCGCGTTCGTTCCCGGTCGACCAATCCCAAATTGCACCCGATTTGGCTCGGTTGCGCGTCATCAACGCCAGCCCCGACGCTGGGCCGCTGACGCCGACCATCACCGGCGGCAGCGACCTCTTCCCCACGGTGGATTTCCTGCTCGCTACGGAGTATGCCGATCTGCCGGCCGGCGCGTACGCGCTCGATCTGCTCGGGACCGATTCCGGCGCGGCGGTCGTCTCGCTGCCCGATCTGGAGCTGGCCGCCGGCGATGTCGTCGATGTCTATATCGTGGGTTTGGTCGCGAACGAAACGGCGCAGGCGCTGGTGGTGCGCGCTCGGGCCGGTATCGCGACGCCGGTCGGACGCCCGGCCGTGCTGCGCGCGGGGGCATGCGCCGAACCGGGAGCCACGGTTGCCGATCTGGGAGTCATCGCGGCCCCGGACGGGACGCCGGTCGGCCGATCCGGGGTCGCGGCGGTGGAGAACGGGTTTACCGCCGCGCCGATGGCGTTCGACGATCTGCTCGCTGCCGACCACGTCGTGACCGTGGCGACATCCGACGAGGCGGGAGCGCCGCTGCTGGCCTGCGGTGAAATTGGCGGTCGGCTCACCGACGATGGCGCGCTGGCGATTGCGCTGCGAGCCACGGACGGAACGCTGGCGGGAATGGCGGTGCTTGCCCCCAGCGTGCTGGATGCCGAAGCGACCGACGTCTCGATCTTCCTGGCTCCGGCGAATGAGACTGCCGTCCCAGCGGCCGCGACGCCCGTTTCAGACGCAGGCTAACCGCGACCGCCGCCGACATCTGCCTGTGTCGGCGGCAGCGGTTCAATCTTTCGGCAAACCGGAGATTTCCAGCACCGGCCGCACTTCGATCGTGCCGACCCGCGCGCCGGGGATACGGCCGGCGATGCCGACCGCCTCGTCCAGGTCTCTCGCCTCCACCAGGTAGTAGCCGCCAAGTTGCTCGCGGGTTTCGGCGAAGGGACCGTCGGTGACCGTGCGCTTACCGTTGCGGACGCGCACGCTGGTTGCCGTCGCCACCGGGTGGAGCGGAGAGGCTGACAGATATTGCCCATGCGCCTTGAGATCGCGCGCCAGCGCGGCGGATTCGTCGTAGCAGGCATCGCGCCCGGCGGCATCGAATGCCTGCTCGCTGCCATACACCAGCAACATGTACTTCACGCATCATCCTCCGACCAGCCGGGTCATCCCCCGGCCATCGCTCCCACGATACGCAACGGTTCCGCCCCTGTCGCCACCGCCTCCGGCAGGGACGCGTCCGGGTCTTCGTGCGACAGATCGCGCCCGCAGGCGAAGAATCGCACCAGCGGCCGGCGCTGCTGGGTAGCGGCTGCGCGGATCGTCCCGCGCAGGGCGGGGTAGGTCGTTTCCAGCGCGTCGATCGCGGCGCGCTGGGTGGCGGGTCCGTCGATCGCGAGCTCGATTTCGCCCTCGACACCGATCAGGAGACGCAAGTGAGCGGGAAGCAACACCCGGATCATGGCAGTGTCTGCGCTTCGACGGACAGCACGGACGGCAGATCGCGCACGACCGTGTTCCAGGTGTCCCCTCCGTCGGCCGAGGCGTACACCTGCCCGCCGGTCGTACCGAAATAGACGCCGCCTGATTCGAGGGCATCGACACTCATCGCATCTCGCAGCACGTTGACATAGCAGTCGCGCTGCGGCAGTCCCTCCGTGAGCGGTTCCCACTCCTCGCCGCCGCGACTGCGGTAGACGCGCAACTTGCCTTCGGGTGGGTAGTGCTTGTAGTCGCTCTCGATCGGGACGACGTAGATCGTCTCCGGTTCGTGGGCGTGAACGGCGATGGGGAAGCCAAAATCGCTCGGGAGATTGCCGCTGATCTCGCGCCACGACTCGCCGGCGTCGTCGGAGCGCATCACGTCCCAATGCTTCTGCATGAACAGCGTGTTCGGCCGGGCGGGGTGCATGGCGATGCTATGGACGCAGTGACCGATGTTGGCGTCCGGGTCCGGCAGTTCGTAGTCGGACCGCAGACCGCGATTGATCGGCTTCCAGGTTTGTCCGCCGTCATCGCTGCGGAAGGCGCCAGCGGCCGAGATGGCGACGAACATTCGATTCGGGTTGGTCGGGTCGAGAATGATGGTGTGCAGGCACAGACCCCCGGCGCCCGGCTGCCACTTCGGACCGGAGGCATCGCGCAACCCGGCCATTTCCCGCCATGACTCCCCACCGTCGGAGGATTGAAACAATGCCGCGTCGGCCACGCCGGCGTAGACGGTGTCCGGGTCGGTCAACGACGGCTCGAGATGCCAGACCCGGGCAAACTCCCACGGATGCTGCGTGCCGTCGTACCACTGGTGCGTGCCGGGGTCGCCGTGGTAGGTGAACTCGTTGCCGACGGTTCGCCAGGAGGCGCCGCCATCGTCGGATCGCTGGACGATTTGCCCGAACCAACCGTTCGATTGGGATGCGTAGAGGCGATTGGGGTCCGCCGGCGATCCTTTGAGGTGATACAACTCCCAACCCGCGAAGTGCGGGCTACTGATGTCCCAGGTTTTGCGCCGTTCGTCCGAGGTGAGAATGAACGCGCCCTTGCGCGTGCCGACCAGCAACCGTACCCCGCTCATGGATGACTCCTCTCGATCGTTCGCCGGTTTTCGCGGGGACCGCGGGCATCCCGTACGGTAATCGTTTGGGGTCGCTCCAAATCGACATCTGGCGCGGCGAGTTTTCCATGCGATCTGGATCGTGACTGCTCGTGCAGGGCCCGATCGACGTCTCAGCCACTTCTTGTCACCCGGGTCGATCGGGAGTTGAGGTTTCCGATGGACGCGGCCAGTTCCGCTCGCGCGGTGCGTACTGCCGCCGCGGCGTCGATCTGGCGCGCTTGCTCCAGCGCGGCGGCAAGTTGGAGCAAGGCCGTGTCGAGCTCGTCGGTGAGTACGAAGTCGCCGAGGGCCGAGAGGATGCGGAGGACGAGATCCACGGCGCGCTGCTGCTGCGCGGCCGGCAACCGCTCGAATGTGATGGAGATGGTTCGCAGTACTTCGCTATAGGTCTGGTGCTGCATCGATTCCGAGGCGACGACGGCCAGGGATTCGAAGGCGGTCATCAGGCGGGCCATGACGTCGTCCGGGTAGACGATCGGCAACTGGGATTCATCGGAGCCGAGGCCGCCCTCGGCCGACCAGCGCGACAGGATGTCGCGTAGATTGCGGATGGCGACGAGACCCGGCGCCGGATTCTGCTGCGATGTCGAGATCGAGCGCCAAGCGATCGTCTCAATTTGCACGATCCCGAAGGCCGCGTCGTCTTTGAGTCGGCGCTGATGGTCGATCTGGACGGCCGTCCCGACCATCGCGGCCACCGCCGCCGCGTCCTCGCGCCGCCGCGCCCGCACCTCCGCGAGCGGATCCCGAAAAGCAGCATACGAGCCGACTGGCAGCAACAGCACGACCTCTACCGGGGCCACGGCCGAGTCGATCGCCGTGGCGATGGCGCGCAGGTCGTAACCGACGACGAATCCATCCTGTGTGGCTGCCACCGGGACCGCCTCGGTGTCCGGGAGGCGGGGGGCGCGGCGGGTTTTCCGGACCAGTGAAAGCTGGCGTACGCGCGCGGCCAGTGTGAGATCGTGGATGGAGCGAATGATCTCGGTCGGCCGCATCTGCCCGATCGTGGAGTAGATCAACAACAACAGGACGTAGAGTGCCGCCAGTACGAGCACCAGCGCCAGAGTGGCGCCAAAAATAGGATTGAACGTGGGATCCACCGTCGCGAGCGTGATCAGGGCGAAGAGCACCAGACCGACGAAAAAGCCGAGGTAGAACTGATTCAGCCGCCGCCGCAGGAACTGGTCGAGCACCTCGTGGGTCATCGACGCGGCGGACTGCTGCAAGGCCAGCAGCAGCAGAGAGAAGGTGATCGACGTGAGCGCGATGAGGCCGCCGGCGATGGTCGCCAGCAAGTTGCCGGTCGATTCAGCGTTGGCGAAGATGTGAACCTCGAGGAACCCCCGGATCGGGCGTAGCCAGGCGATCTGAGCCGTGTCGAGGATATAGGTGGCAACGGCCAGCAGCACGAAGGTGACGATGACGATTGTCGGAACCGCGAGGAAGGTTGAAAAAGCCCGGCGCAATGCTTCACCGGCTCGCATCCGGACCTCCTTCCAATTCTCCCGGCTGCTGGCCCAACCCGCTCCGCGATCCGCCACCGTCGTCCGCCTCGAACCGCAAGACTACTTGAAGTTGACGGTCGACCTGGCGCCCGAGGCGCGTTCCAATTCGCGGACGGGACACGCCTCCGTCGGCGGGAGTGGCGGCGGTCAGGCGTCGATGGCTGGGTAGCCTTCGTTCCAGAAATCGACAAGGTCGGAGGGCCAGTCGGGTGGTTCATGACACGCTGGGTCACACGCACGCCGATCGGGTCTGCGGCCGGATCCGCATCATAGGATGCGCCGTAGCCGCCATCTCAGACGGAGCGATCAAGCGGGTCGGCCAGACCGTCGCGGCGGATGACGACCGAGACACCGCAGCCCAGACGCGGTTAACCCGGAAGCCGAGAATAGGTCGGAGGCTGCGTTTCGGGCAGGGGTGCTGTGGTCGTTGATTGACGGCGCGCTAGCGGGGCGTGTCCCCGACCTTGCCCTTGTTGAGCATCATCTGGCCGAAGGCGTGCAGGTCGTCAGCAGGGGAAACCAGTCGCCGGATCCTGAATTGCACGCCGGCGGCCTGGCAAACCTGCTGTCCGCGATGCCGTCGAGCACTTTGAACCGCCTGGTCCGGTGGTTCGTCCAGCGAGGAACACATCCCCCAGCGAAGCGTCGATTGTCCGGTCCACCTGGGAGTCGGCACGTTCCGACGATAGCGGGTGGACCGGATCGTCCGACCGTAGCTCGCCCTCCTCGACGAGAATCACGGCGGCCGCTGCGATCGGCTTGGCGACCGAAGCGATCCCGGGCGGCATCACGCCGCCGGCGAGCAGCGTACCGATGGACTCGACGCAAGACTCGCCGCGCCGGCTGACCAGCGTCTCCTGCCCGGGTTCGTAGCCGCGCTCGACATAGCCGGTCTACGGTCGCGCCGCGTCTTCGAGAGCCCTCCCACGTCGATGGCCGCCGGCCTCCGCCTCGTCCCGTCCAAGTCGCTCTGCAAGCTCGTCGAGTTGCGCCCCTCTCCGACGCAGCCGCCCGCGCGGCGGCCGCCGCGGCAGTTTTCACCAGCATCCTTCGCGCGTTCACGGAACGTGTCGGAAGCATGGCATCACACCGAGCCAGTCCCGGACGCCGATCGTCTCAATTCCGGTCTGCCGTACCCGCCCGCGGCGAGGATAGGCAACGGTCGGTCAGGGCGCCTCTGGCATCGGAGCCGCCAGAAATGCCTCGACCATCGGGATCAACCAGTCGCCGCGTTCGATGACGCCAATGTGCCCCGTGCCGGGGAGCACGGCGAGTTGGGCGCGCGGCATGACGCCGAAGTCGCCAGGAATGCCGCCGCCGAGCAGCTCAAACATCTCCACGGCATGGCTCGGGCGCACGATGTCGGCATCGCCGACGACGACCATGGTCGAGGCGACAATGCCGTGGATATCCTCCTCTGGCCAATCGAGCGCGTTGCGATCGAGCTCCTTGATCTTCTCGATCAGCCTCGGCCATTGCTCCGGGTTGGGCGCCGTTTGCCGGTACGCGGTCTCCATCGGCGTGCCGGCGAACATCTCTGGCGAGATGGATTTCATGCCGGCCGCCACCTCCGGGTAGATACCCGAAGTTTTGAAGGGGGCCGCCGCCACGATCAGCTTGCGGACGAGCTCCGGGTGGCGAATGGCGATCTGCAACGCCACGCCGCCGCCGAGGCTGTAGCCAAACACGTCGGTCCGATCGATGCCGAGGTGGCGACTGAGCGCGGCAACATCGTCGGCCATGGCCGCGAAGGAGAGCGGGCGATCGATGTCAGCGGTGCGCCCATGACCCTGCAATTCGACGGCGATGACTTGCCGGTTGGCGGCGAGCGCCGGCAGCAGCGCGCCGAACCCTTCGATGGTCATGAAGGCGCCGTGAATCACCACCAGCGGCTCACCGCTGCCGTGGATCTCATAGTACATCTGCAAGTTATTGACCGGGGCGTATCCCGAAGTAGAGGCGGTCGCGATCATGTCCACTACTCCTGCGCTGATCAACGTGGCTGCGTCGTCTCCGGTTTGCGCGGCGGCGAGTCCCGGGGGCGCGGGCGGCCGCACGCTTGACGAATGTGCGCCCTCCGCATCAGGGAGTGCTCCTATCGTCATCCCGTACCAGCGCCCGCTCGTGAACGGAGGCTCGGCCCTCCTCGGGGGACGGAATTGCATCGCCGCTGACGCCTCGTTCGGCGCGACTTGCTCGGCGGAGCGCTGGACGAATTTGCCGAGGTCCGGCCTTGGGGAACCATTGTGGATGCCGATCGTGTTCGCTTTGGGGGAGACAACCCAAAGGGCGGCTGGCCGAGCCGGAGCGTCCGCATGGGCGGTAAAGCACGCGTGGGCTGCCGCTGCGTCGGCGAAGGCGTGCCCGACGGTCGCCTCTCCAAGATTGCCCGCGACGCGCGAATTCGCCGGCGGCGGTTCGACCGGGTCGGGGCGGCAACCAGACGGTCGTGTTCGGTTTCACGAGCCGCGTTTCGGTGGCGGTTTTCGTGTCCATGCAGTCCCTTTCGAGGTCGGCGCCGGGGCGACTCGTTCGTCCCGACGCCTCGACTCACCCGTTCATCGGGTGATCGTTCGGTGAAGCCGGAATTCGACAACCGGACCACCGCGCAGCTGGCAAAAAACGGGGAAGCCACCCGATTCCCTCCGAAATCGTTCGTTATCGCGGCGAGGGGCGCGTCAGCATCGTCATCACGCGGACAATCACCACGGCGGCGACGACGTGCATCAGCACGAGCACGGCCGCCTGCGCGCCTGAGGCGCCCGGCACGCTTGGGATGTAGGTGAGGTCCGGGATCACTGAGAGCACGAGGACCACGGCGGCGACGCGGGTGAAGACGCGCGCCGGGTCGGCGGTGAAGCGCAAGATCAGGCCGTAGACCAGCACGGCGACGATGGCGCAGGCGATCGTGAAGATGATCGTGCCGCCGGCGGTGGCGAGCACGAGGAACGTCGGGTCGTAGCCGACCACGAGCCCCCCGATGGCGTAGACAACGAGGTTGGCGAGCACGGCGGCGGCCACCGTTGCCAACCCGACGAGGGTAACGCGTCCCCAGGTGACGGAGCGGCAATTCCCAGGTGCGGACGATGCGGCGACAGACGACATGGCTGGCCCCTCTGGCATCTGAGCGACAACGTCCGATTCGGCCGTTGCATCAGGTAGTCGTTCGGCAGGGTTGGAATTCGACACCGGACGGCGGGGATTTGGTCGCCGCGGCCGCCCTAATTGGCCGCGGGTCGGTAGGCGAGATAGACGGCGCCGGAACTGAAGACGCGCGAGTCCGCGAGGCGCAGGGCTTGCTGCGTTCCGGCGTCGGCAAAAGGCCGCGCGCCGCCGACGACCACCGGGGCAATCGTGAGCCGGAGTTCGTCGAGCAGACCCTTGCCCAGCAGCGACCGGGCGAGGGTGGGGCTGCCGACCACTGTGATCGCCTCGCCAGGCTCGCTCTTGAGCCGGGCGATTTCGCCGTCGAGGTTGCCGCCGAGCAGGGTCGAGTTCTGCCAATCGACCGACTGCAGGGTCGATGAGACGACGTACCTGGGTGTGGGGTTGATGTAGTCGGCGATGCGATCGCCGGCGGGCTGGCACGGCCAGAAAGCGGCGAAATGCTGGTAGGTGACGCGCCCCAGCAGCATGGCGTCGGAGGCGGCCATCTGCGCTCCGTTGAGTTCCATCAGATCGGCGTCGGAATAGGCGAAGGCCCACATCTCCGGCGCCTCCGCCACGCCGTCCAGCGAGACCCACAGCGTTGCAACTCTGCTCCTCATGCTTCTCCCTCGGTGATTGCGCGAAACGCAGGCGCTACAAGGTGGTCGCCCGGCGAAACCGGAAATCGACACGACCGCGGCGGGAGCGCGGAGGAGGACATGCGAGCGTCGGTCAGGCCGGGAGTTCGGCCAGTCGGCGTGCAAGGAAACGCCGCTCCGGTTCTTGCCGGGCAAGAGTCAGGGCGCGCTGATAGGCGACGCGGGCCTCGTCGGAGCGGTTCAACTCGCGGCAGAGATTGGCCCGCGCGGCGTGCGCCAGATGGTGATCGGCGAGGTCGCCGCGATCCAGAATGGCGTCGACGGCGGCGAGACCTGCCTCCGGGCCGTCGCGCATGGCGAGTGCGACGGCGCGATTCAGCTCGACCACCGGCGAAGGTTCGAATTGCAACAGCACGTCGTAGAGGGCGACGATTTGGGGCCAGTCGGTGGCCGCGCCGTCAGGGGTTTCGGCGTGCACCGCCGAAATTGCGGCCTGGATGGCGTAGGGGCCGAAGCGGCGCGAGGTCAGCGCTGTCTCCACCAGAGCGACGCCCTCGGCGATCAGCGCGTGGTCCCACAGCGCGCGATGCTGGTTCTGGAGCAGGATCAGGTCGCCGCCGGGCGACGTGCGCGCCGCTCGCCGCGATTCATGGAGCAGCATCAGCGCCAGTAGCCCGGCTACCTCGGGTTCGGGCAGCAGCGTGTGCAGCAGCCGGGCCAGCCGGATCGCCTCGCGGGAGAGATCGGGTCGGGTTAGGGCATCCCCCTCCGACGCGGAATAGCCCTCGCTGAAAACGAGATAGATGACACGGAGCACGGCATCCAGGCGCTCCGGCAATTCGTGGCGCTCCGGGGTTCGATAGGGGATGTGGGCCGCCCGGATCTTGGCCTTTGCTCGCACGATGCGCTGCGCCAGGGTTGCTGGATTGGTGAAAAAGGCGCGCGCGATCTCCTCGGTGGTGAGACCGCACAATTCGCGCAGGGTCAGCGCCACCTGGGCGTCGGCCGGGAGCGCCGGATTGCAGCAGGTGAAAATGAGTCGCAGTCGGTCGTCGCCAAGCGACTCGTCGTCCCAGGCGGCGGGGTTGTCGACATTGGCGTCGATTTCCTCAGCGAGGACCGCCATTGAGGCGTCAAACCGGGCGCGACGACGAATCCGGTCGATCGCCTTGAACCGACCCGTTGAAACGAGCCAGGTGCGCGGGTTGGCTGGCACGCCATCACGCTCCCACTGGTTCAGCGCGGCGATGAAGGCGTCGTGCAGCGCGTCCTCAGCGAGATCGAAATCCCCCAGGAGACGGATGAGCGTGGCGAAGACGCGGCGCGACTCTTCGCGGTAGACACTGTCCACTATCTGGCGGATCGGGACCGGTCTTGCCGGCAGGAGTGCGGTTTCCAACATACGATGGTCGCCCTCGGTGTGCGTCCGCCTTGGTCGCGATGCGTCGGCGCGGCGCCGGCAGCGGGGGAGCCGGAACACCGCAGGGGCGGGACCAACGTACTATAGAACATACGATCTATAAAGGGAACCCCCGACGATGAAGCCGGCGACGTGTCCGCGGAAGCCGGGAGGCGCGTGCGGCGACGCCTCAAGCGCTGAATCGTTTGACCGCGCGCTCCTTCGCCTTCGCCGCTTCCCGCTCGCGGTTCTTCGGCGCCGCGGTGGTTTCCAGCGCGGCGAGCAACCGGGCGGCGGCTGCGGTGACGTCGTCCACCGCCGTCTCGAAGGCGGCCGTGTTGGCTGCCGAGGGATGGGTGAACCCGCTGATCTTGCGCACGAACTGCAGCGAGGCGGCGCGGGTCTCGTCATCGGTGGCCGGCGGCTCGAAATTGAACAGCGGTTTGATGTTCCTGCACATCGTGGACGCCTCCGATCCGATCAGTTCTCAGCGCGCGATCGATCCCAGGTAGTCGGCGAGTCGGTTCAGCGGTCCGTCCAGACCTCGGCGGAGCGCCTTGCGGCCGGCGGCGAATGCGATTCGCTGCGCTTCCGTGGCCACATGGGGGACGCCTCGGCCGGTAAGGATCGTGCGACCGCCGTGGTCCTGGAACGTCCAGATGTTCAGAATCTCCAGCGGTCGTTCCGACGCATGGGAATTGTGCGTCGAGCAGCCAGTCTCGTCCGAGAAGGAACTGACACAGACGAGACGCGCCGAGGGAACAATTTCGTGGTAGACGAACTTGCCCCACAACTCGGCGCCGTTCGGTCTCTGGGCGCAGTAGTGAAAGACGCCGCCCGGCCGCAGGTCGAGGGTGCAGATGCGCAGGATGTAGCCCTCCGGCTCCCATCAGCGCTCCAGGCGCTCACGTTCGGTCCACGCCGCGAAGACACGTTCGCGCGGCGCGTCGTATTTGCGCTCGATGATGAATTCGACGTCGCGGGCAGCCGCGCCGCGCGGGCTGGGTCACGCGCCCTCCTGTCGAATATGCGCTCCGCCAGGCGTTCCGGCTACCCCTCCGGGTGGTCTGCCAGCCATGCGGCGGTGATCTCCGCGGCTCGCTCGGTGTCTCCCGGAGCCAATTCGCCGTCGATGACCAAATCGCGCAGGTGGTCTTTGACGTGTTTGATCCAAACGCCGGGACCACGGCCGAACAATGCCATCAGGGCGTCGCCATCGAGCGGACTCTGCAGGTTCGCCAGATCGGCCTCGGCTTGCAGACGGTCGAAATGGCCGCGCAAGTCCGCTACCCGCTGGGCGGCCTGGCGCTGCTTGAATTCGCGGGCGGAGGTCACGTCGGCAGCGGCGAGGTCGAGCAGATCGTCCCACACGTCGCCTGCTTCCAGCGCCAGCCGGCGCACGGCGCTGTCGGTCCAACCCGCGTCATAGGCAGCCGGGCGGCCGTGCAGCGCGACCAGGAGCGCGACCGCTTCCTGAGTGTGGCGATCGGCCTTGAGCCGGCGGAGCATGCGCGCGGCGAGGTCGGCGCCTTGCCGCTCGTGACCGAAGAAGTGAACGTCGCCGTCGGGACCGATGCCGCGCGTCTGCGGTTTGGCAGCGTCATGCAGGAGAGCGGCCCAGCGCACGGTGGGGCGAGCCGGCGCCTGGCGCACGACGCGCAGGGTGTGATCCCACAGATCTTTTTCGCGATTGGCGCGGGCATGCGCCGGCGTTTCGGCCTCGGCGGCCAGCGGGGCCAATTCCGGCAACGCGTAGGTGAGCAGACCGGTTCGACGCAGCGTCTCCAACGCGTGGTCGACATAGGGGCCGACAAGGAGTTTGCCGAGTTCGGCGTAGATGCGCTCCCGGCTGATGCGGACCAGGCTGGCGGCGTGGCGCTCCATCGCTGCCTCGGTTTCGGCATCGATGCGAAAGCCGAGTTGGGCAACGAACCGGGCCGCCCGCAGCAAGC
>JADLCW010000053.1 GCA_020847015.1 Thermomicrobiales bacterium
GCTATGGCCGGTTGTTTGCATCGGTGGCCGACCAACAACTCTCAGCCGATGTGCAGGTTGCGATGAGTCGAGTAGATACCTAACGCGCTACACTCCCCCCGGAGTTGCACGAGGCGGCTCGCGAGACGGGGGCTCCGGCAACGGTGCCCTCGTCGCGTGTCCTGACCCGTGGCGGCAGGGGTGGGGACGCACGTAGGCTGCGGACCCATCTTCGGGATTTAGGCCCCGTAACTCACGTATGCGAGCGCCGTACCCCTTTGCCCCACTTGGGCAACCGCCGTACCCCGCCCGTCAGGACCGCCTCGTGCGGATCGATTCCGTAGATCAGGCGCACCCCCGCGTCAGACACCACCACAGACGCGCTCAGATCGTCCAGGAGCGTCCGCACCTCATCGCCAGTCATGTTGGGCACGTAGTCGGAGAGGCGCGTCAGGGAGGCGCTGAGCGCGTCGATCGCCTCCACGTTGGGCGGCGCGGGGAGCGCGGCCAGCTTCGCGGGGTAGGCGGATTCCGCCGCTTTGAGCCTGGCGTCCTCTTCGTCCATCCGCTCGGCTGATAACTTCCCGTCGCCGAATCGTTCATCGTAGCGACGGTGGCGGGCGCGGGCGTCGGCGAGCTCTTTATCGATCCGGGCGCGGGCGCGGACCGCATCCCGGCCCCCGGCCAACTCCCGGGCATAGGCGAGGGCGTCAGCGGACGTGCGCCGATTGCCGATGTCCGCGACCACGGCGGCCCGCACGGCGGCCTCCAGCAGCTTCGCCCCGGCGATGCGCCGGCCATGGTCGCAGAGCCCGACCGCCGACCCGTGCGAGCGGCAGACGAACATCCCGCCATGCCCCGCGCTCCGGCCCGTGTACCGCTGGTAGTACATCCGCCCGCCGCACGCGTGCGACACCATCCCCTCCAACCAGGAGTCCCGCTCCCCGCGCCGGACAATGACCAGGCGGTTGAGTTTGGCCTGCACGCGATCCCAGAGGGCGCGGTCCACGATCTGCCAGCGGTCGTTGTGTGCGACAACAACCCCGTGATGCACGATGTCGCCGGCGTAGATCGGGGATTGCAGGATTTTCGCCAGCGTCTTGCGCGTCCAGGTGCCGCCGCGTGGCCCCGGTCCCTGGCTGGCGAGGTCGGACGCGATCCGGTGCAGGCTCTCGCCGTCCGCGAATCGCTGGAAGAGACTGCGGATAAAGGCGGCTCCCTCGGGGTCGATCTCCGGTTCGCCCGTGTGCCGCTCGTAGCTGGTGCCGTTGGCGCGGGTGATGGTGACGCGATGGGGGCGGACGTAGCCGGTCGGCGTGCGGCCGGTCGGGAAGTTGCCGTCGCGGGCGCGGCGGGCGAAGGCAGCCTTACTGTGCGCCGATTGCTGCCGGGTGGCCTGCTCATTCATCAGCCCATAGATGCCGCGCAAGAAGGGATCGTTGATATCGCCCTCGACGTCGGTGTGGACGCGACCGACATGCTTGTCGAGCTCGCGGCAGATCATCAGTTGCAGGATCAGGTCACGGGCCAGCCGGGAGAGGGCGAACATCCAGAGGGCATCGACGCGGATGCTCCGGATCGTGCCGAGCAGGTCGCGGATACCGGGTCGCTCCGGGTCCGCTCCGCGCAGGTCGTGATCGGTGATGACCGCGACCACCGTGCCGCCGATGGACGCCGCCCACTGCCGGCCACGATCTTCTTGCGAGCGGATCGAGAGAGAGTTCGTCGCGCTTTCACCCGGACGCATCTCGGATTGACGGCAATAGAGCACCACGCGTGCGGATTCGGTCATGGCTCACCCTTGACGAATAGAACATGTGTGCGTATGCTAGCAGCCATCCCACCGAACGCGAAAGCGTCGAGGCCCTGAAGGGACAGAGCGCAGAAGCGCCCTCATCCATTCGTCCCATTCTGTTGGGACTACCGTCCTACGCAATTCGCGGCGAAGAACCGTTGTGTCTGCGGTAATGGTTTGTTAACCTATTCGTCACCATCAACGACCGCAGCGATCACGATGGAGAGGCCCCATGACGGTTCCAATGCACGGTCTGCTCACCCTCAAAGACGATGGAGGCCGACTCCATAGTGTCGAGGTGCATGCATCAATCATTGGGGACACCATCGTGATCTTGCAGACGGGTGAAACCGTCGCCTTCATTTCGGCGCTAACTGATCGGCATGAAGTTTCAGTACCGATCGAAGCGCCTCGACAAGATCATCCGTAATCGGACGCGGGTGCCCTTCGATGAGCGCGTGTAAATCCTCTTTGAGCTCATCAACCTCACCGTCAAGCGACCCGCTCCGATGACCAGCTAACGCGAGCACGTAGTCAGAGTCGAAGTCGAGTGCATCCGCGATGCGCTCAATCGACTTCGGCGACGGCACCCGTTGACCGGTTAGCCACATGCTGACCGCGCCACTCGACGAGCGTGTCTCGCGCGCGAGCCGCGCCTGATCCCATTCCCGGCGGTCGATCTGGCGTTGAAGCCACTGCGCAAAGTTCGAGCCCATGGGTCCCTTCTTCCTCACAGACGCGAATGCATCCCTTGCAAGGGTACTTGCGCAAACTCCGACACCGGTGTATAGTGCTCCTATGCGTGAACCTACAAGCTACAGAGCGAACCAATTGTCCGAGTTGATGACCTCCCAGGGTCGGAAGGCGAGGTGGCTTGCGGACCGTGTTGGCATCTCCGAGTCGCATCTTTCCCGAATCGTCAGTGGTGAGCGGGGCGTCTCTGAATCACTCGCGAAGAGGATCGCCGACGTGATCCAAGCGCCTCTTTTTTTGGCCTTTGACTTCACACCCGTGAGTGATTCGCTCACGGAAGAGCAGGAGGCGAAAGCGGCATGACCACCATCGAACCCCTGACCGGCGACGAACTCGCCGCCGAGATCGAGCGCGTGAACCAGGCGGTTGACGAGGCCATTGCCCGCATCGCCGCTCGCGTGCTCGTGCGCCTTGCCAGTGAGCAGGCCGAAGACGAGGCGGCGGCATGAGCGACGGCAAATTGATCGACTTTGACGCATATCTCGACGGTATGGTCGCGGCAGCGTGGGAGATCTTCATTGCTGACAAGAAACCCACCGTTGCCGAAGGACCGATGAAGCAACTGATTCGCGAAGAGTTCATGCGCGAGTCAGCGAAGCGCGCAATCCTCAGCATCACCAACGCCTACGAATGGGCGGGCTACCACTACGGTCGGGACCAGATGGTGTCTCCGTATCTCGTTGATAAGGATGACAACTCATGACCGCCTCCACCACCACCGCCACCGCCGGATCAACCGGCACCCCCGGCCCATCACGCCGCCCCATGAGCGGTATCACGCACGCGGACGGCTCGATCACCTGGTCGGCGACCTGTGCCTGTGGCGACCGCGCCCGTGGCAAGACGCTGCCCGGTCAGCCGCTGCCGGACCACCCGCAATGCCCGACGTGCGCGATCTGGTGGCCCATCGCCGAGGAACCGTGCGACC
>JADLCW010000054.1 GCA_020847015.1 Thermomicrobiales bacterium
CATCGGCGCGATTCCGAGCAGGCGAGGCTGGAGCGTTTTCCGGTGATGTCATCGTGACCGGGCTCGGAGACGACGCATCGTCGTTCGTTGCGGCGGTGATCGGGCAGGAAATCGTCGAGTCGTCGCCGCGGGCGGCGACGCAGAGCGCAACGGGTGGATCGGGGTCGATCGAAGTCGTACTGCGGACCTGCCCAGCCGGCGTCAACCCTCGCGAAGCGAGCGCGCAGCGCTGCCCGGAGACCAACGGCGCGGTGTCACTGGAACTCGTCGCGCTCGGCGAGGCATCATCCAGAACTATTGTGGCGGCTGCCCCCGGCAGCGGCGGCGTGACGCGTTGGGTCGATCTGCCGCCTGGGGAGTACGTGCTGCGCGCGGAAGGGTTTGCGCCGGGACTGGAGCGCTTCTTTATTCCAGGGCTGCAAGGCGTCGGTGGATCGCCCGAACGCGGATATCCGGTGGCTCGCGATCGGGGATTCAAGACGACGCTGAGCGAAGCGTCGCCGGTCTTCCGGCTCGACGCCTACGCCTTCGCAGCGGATCGCGGATCGAACGCGAATCGAAGCACGGCGCAGCCGGTGAGCACATCGGTTGTGGCGACACCGCGACGCGGCGCTGTCACACTCCGGGTGTGGCTGTGCCCGGACGCGCTGCAGACGTTTGACGCCGCCCGCTGCACATTGGCTCCGGAGCCATATGCGGTGACCCTCGCCTCGGCGAACCGGCAGACGTCGTTGACGCTGGAGGACGCCCACCCCGACGGCTCCGGCGGCTGGATTTGGGAGAGTGTCGCGTTCGACAACTACGTACTGCAGCAACCTGTCATCGCGCCTGGCGCCGCCACCTACTATCTGCCCGTCGGGCAGTTGCTGCCGGACAACAGCGGCTACGTGGTCACGCTTGCAAAAGATGCGCCGCAGTTGACGCTGGATGTGTACGATCTGGCGCCGCTTCCGCCGCCGACTCCCGCGCCGACGCCAGCCGCGCCGCCAACGATGGCGCCGACTGCTATCCCCACGACCGCCGAGACGCCAACTTCCCCGCCGCCCGCCCAGATGGCGCCGGTCGACACTGACGGCGATGGGCGCACCGATGAAGCCGAACGTGCGGACGGCACGGATCCGGGCAACTGGGATACGGATAGCGACGGCATTGGGGACGGCATCGAGATCGCCAACGGGAGCGATCCCCTGGCTGCCGCCGCTGCGCCGGCGCCAACCGCGACAGGTGAGACGACGCTGGAAGGATCGGGAACCGAGGTCGATACGGATTTCGACGGGTTGTCGGACGCGGCCGAGTTGGCCCTCGGCACAAGCCCGACCGATTCTGACTCCGACAATGACGGCTGGATCGACGGCAACGAAGTCAATCTCGGCACGGACCCGCTCGATCCGAACAGTTTCCCGAGAACGTAAGCAACGACAGCCGTGCGGAGCGCGACTCCTGGAAATCGATGCCGAGCGCAGCGCGGCCGGCTCTTTGGCGCCGTCACGCTTGCAGTCCTGCAGGTTGTCTCCGGTTGGCCGCACGGCCCAATGCCCTCAGCCGGTACGTTCAAACCTTGCGGACGAACGACGACCGGAATGGCTCAATCGCGGGTTCTGTCTCACGGCTGACTATCTGGAGCGGATGGCGTGAGGTGACGCGGCAAGGTTAGTCGCGGACGCGCTCTTCGGCGGCGGCGATCGCGTCGTCCGCGATGAATTCGTAATCATCCAACCGCACGATGCGGCCGAAAAGCTGGTGCAGCAAGATCGCCCCAAAGGTGCCCAGCGCGATGCCGTTCAACGCGAAGTCGCCGAGGGTGAGCGTGTAGTCGGCCGCCCCGATGATGAGCGTCACCGCGACGATGAACAGGTTGGAGCCATTGGTGAAATCGACCCGGTTCGCCACCCAGATGCGGGCCCCAGTGGCTGCGATCAACCCGAACAGCACGGTGGCGACCCCGCCCAGCACACCCTGCGGAATCGACTGGATCAGCGCCCCGAACTTTGGTGAGAAGCCGAGCAGGATGGCCACCGCGGCGGCGATGATGAAGATCAGCGTCGAGTAGACGCGAGTGACGGCCATGACGCCGATATTCTCGGCGTAGGTGGTGACGCCGGTGCCGCCGCCGGCTCCGGCGATCATGGTGGCGAGCCCATCTCCGATGAAGCCACGCCCGAGGTAGGGCATCAGATTGCGGTCGGTCATCTCCGAAACTGCCTTGATATGGCCGGTATTCTCGGCGATGAGCACGACGGCCACCGGGGCGATCAACCCGACTGCCGTCCAGCTCAGCTCCGGTGTAACGAAGCGGGGCATGCCGAACCACGCTGCATCGGCCACCTTGGAAAGATCGATCCCTGGCCCGATCGTGCCGACGATCTCCCGGCCGCTCGACCCAGTTCCGCGCAGCAGCAGCGTGACGATGTAACCGGCCGCCGTGCCCAGCAAGATCGGCAACCGGCCGATCAGACCTCCAGTCCAGAGCGCGATAGCGAGCACGGCGAAGATGGTGACGATGGCGGTGAGAGGATCGGTGGCGGCCATGGAGCGTGCGGCTCCAGCGAGGTTGAGTCCGATGATCGCGACGACGGCGCCGGTGACCACCGGCGGCATCAGCCGGTCAATCCAGCCGGAGCCGGCCAGATGGACGACGACGCCGATCGAGGCGTAAACGAAGCCAGCGGCAATGATGCCGCTCAACGCCTGCGGAATCGTGCCGCCCCCGGCCATCACTGCGCCCACTGGGCCGATGAAGGCGAAGCTGGAACCGAGATAGCTGGGCACCTTGCCGCCGACGATGAAGAAGAACAGCAGGGTGCCAATGCCGGAGAAGAAGATCGCCAGATTGGGGTCGAACCCCATGATCAGCGGGGCGACCACTGTGGAGCCGAACATGGCCAGCACGTGCTGGACGCCCATCGCCAGCGTGCTGCCCCACGGCAACCGTTCGTCCGGGGCAATGATGCCGGATGTGCGCTCTTTCCATGCGAGCACGGTCACCCCTCCTCGTGCGGCTGGCATGTTTGGCCGGTTC
>JADLCW010000055.1 GCA_020847015.1 Thermomicrobiales bacterium
ACCGACAGCGCCGTCTCGCCAGCGGCGAGCGAGGCATGGTCGGGGTGCTCCTCGACATCGTGCCCGACCATCAGCGCGACGAGGTCGCGGCGAGTCATCTCGCCGATCGGCCGCGTGGCGATCAGCCGACCATCGCGCAGCACCGAAACGCGGTCGGCCAGCGCGAACACTTCGTCCAGGCGGTGCGTGATGTAGACGATCGCGACACCCTGCCGCCGTAACGCTGCGAGCGTCTCATAGAGGCGCGTGACTTCGCTGTCGGGCAGCGCAGAGGTCGGTTCGTCGAGAATCAGAATCCGCGCATGGCGCGAGATCGCCTTGGCGATCTCCACCTGCTGCCGCTCGGAAACACTGAGATCGGCCACCCGCGCCGTCGGCGAGACCGCCATATCAAGCCCGGCAAGGAGTTCGGCGGCTTGCGCGTCGAGTCGATCCCAATCGATCGCCGGCAATCCGGGCAGCGTTGGCTGACGCCCCAAGTACACATTCTCGGCCACCGTCAGTTCGGGCAGCAGGCTGAGTTCCTGGTAGATGGCGGCGATGCCGCGGGCGGCAGCGTCCGCGGCGGTTTTCCACCGCCGCGGCTCGCCATCGATCGCGATCCGCCCGTCGAACGAGTCGGCCGGGTAGACGCCGCTCAAAATTTTGATCAGAGTCGACTTGCCGGCGCCATTCTCTCCGACCAGGCAGTGGATCTCGCCCCGGCGCACATCGAACGAGACGTCATCCAGCGCCTGCACGCCAGGAAACGTCTTGCTCAAATGCTCCAGCGCGAGCACTGGAACCGCCGTATCAGTCACGACCACGACTCGTAGCCGGCGTTCCTGCCGGGCAAGCGCCGCACCGAGACCGATTGGCTGCCAGCCTTGGCGCGCCCAGCGACCGCCGTCGCACGCCGCATCCCTATTTCGCAGAGAGTTCGTCGACGTCCTGCCAGTATTTCTGAAGCACGTCGATATTGTCCTTCGTGATCAGCGTGTAGGGCACCGGGTCGCGGTAGACCGGTTCACCTGGCGGGTCGAACGCGATCGGCTCCTGCTTGAACGTTTTCGCCACATCGACCTCGCCGCGAGCCAGACCGACCGCCACGCGCAGCGCCTCTTCCGGCAGTGCGATGAAGCTCTGCAGCGCGGTGGCGTCTTGGGAACCCTGCGCGATGCGCTCCATCGCATCGCGGTCGCCATCCCCGCCGACCAGAATCACCTTGCCCGTTAGCCCTTTGGCGGCCAACGCTTGGGCGACGCCGCCAGCCATGTCATCGTTGGCGGCGATAATCGCCTGGACATCGTTGTTCAGCTTGACCAGCGCATCGTCAGCGAGGTTTTGCGCCTTCTCTCGCGACCAGAGCGGACTCGGCTGATCGACGGCGATCGTAATTTGGGGAGCCTTGGCGAGGGCGTCGGTGATGCCCTTGTGGATGTTGTGGGCGTTGTCATTGCCCGCATCGCCATTGATGAGGACGACATTGCCGCCCGCTTCGCCGAGCTGCTTGGCGACGAACTCGCCCATCATCACCCCTTCGTCGTACGTGCCGCCGCCGACGAAGAGATCGAAATTAGTGGTTCTGGCAGGCCGCTGGAACAAGATCACCGGAATGCCGGCGGCCTTGACCTTGTCGAACAACGGGGCCACGGCGTTGGCGTCCACCGGGTGAATGAGCATCACGTCCGGGTTGCGCGCCAGCAAGTTATCGACATCGGCGACCTGCTGGGCGACATCGTTGCGGGCATCGGTCCAAAGCACTTCAGCATTGAGCGATGGCGCCAACTCCTCGACGATGGTTTTGGCGACCTGGTAGGACTGGACCTCCATGCTCGCCATCGACCAGCCAACCACGACCTTGTCATCCTGCGCACGCACCGAGCGGCTGCCGGAGTTGATTCCCAGCAACACCGCGCCGGTGATGCCCGCGCCTACCCCGACGACGAATCCTCGTCGTGTCACCCGCGTCCCGGTCGATCGCATCGACGCACCCTCCGCTACACCACGACGCCCCGCACTCCTGTGCGAGCGGTTCGCTCCGGCCGCATCACCCGTTTGGTCGGGGCGAGGCAGTCTCGGCAGTTGAGCCGGGCGATCATAGGGAAGCGCGCACGAGCGGTCAAGCGTGGTTGAACGCAAACGATTGAGTTCTGCCGGTCGGCATCCGGCGCTTGCCGCTGCCGCCGCGAAGCGGATCGGCGCCGGACCGGATTGGCTGCGGTTGGCGACTCGCGCTTACTCGTCGTCGGGCGAAGTCGATTCCAATTCGTGCGGTAGATGGCCGTTTTGCTGGGGACACACGTGCGGTTCGGGTCCGATCGGCGCGCCGCACATTGTGCAGCGCGGACGACCGGCCGCGACGACCGCGGCGGCCTCGGCGCTGATCTCGCGCGCTTGTTCTCGAGTGAGACGGAACGTGAGCGCCGGCTCGTCCTCGGTTCCCGGCGCCTCCTCGTCCTCCTCCTCGTCATCATCATCCTGGTTGATGTCGTGCGCGATGATCACCAGTCGGTCGCTGCGCTCGTCGTAACCGAGCTCCATGCGACCTACCCGAAATTGCGACCGGGTGTTCTGGTCGAATTCAACCGACTGAGACGCGGGCGGGGCGGCCGATTCGACATCGGGGTGCGGTATCTGCTCCAGCATCTGCTCCAGCGCCAGCCCCAGCGCCTGCAACTGCTGCTTTTCCATCCAGGCGACATGGGTGTCGCCATCGATGACGACGAGGAGCCGAAATCGGCGCTTCCCCGGTTCTCCGAGGGCCTCCGCCCGCACTCGCTGGGCGTCCAATTCGCGCTGAGACTCGAACTCCACCGAACATCCCCCGGTTCGTGCTGCCCCAGCAGCGGGGCCAAGTCAACCGGGAAAGGATAGCACGCAGCTTCCCCCGCTCTGGATTGGGCGACGGCTTGGGCGCGCGGCTCCGATTGTGGCACCCTTGAGCGTCCGAACGATCGGCGCACGCGAGGAGCACCCGGCGTGGCTCAAACCACCGACACCTCCATCATCGCCAGCAATACCAATGAGGGCGACCCTGCCGCCCTTCCGGTCGGAGCCGAGCCGCGCTACGGAACGACCGAGGTCAAACCCACTGAGGCGGCCGCATCCGAGCGTACAACCGCCAGCATCTCGCTGGAGGTCGTCAAAGCCGATCCCGAGGTGCAGGCGCTCATCCGCCAGGCCAACAAGAACCTGGGCGTGCTCGGCTTCACCGAGCATGGGTTCCGTCACGTCGGGCTGGTCGCCAGCATCGCTCGCAACGTGCTGCGCCTGCTCGGTTACGACGAGCGCCAACAGGAACTGGCGGCGATCTCCGGCTATTTGCACGACATCGGCAATGTCGTCAGCCGCCACGGCCACGCCAACGCCGGCGCCCTGCTTGCCTACTCCATTCTCACGCGCCTGGGCATGGGGTATGACGACATCGCCGTCGTCATCGGAGCCATCGGCTCGCACGACGGCGACGTCGGCCGCATCGGCGAATCTGTCCACCCGGTGTCCGCCGCGCTGATTCTGGCCGACAAGTCGGATGTCCACCGCTCGCGCGTGCGCAACAGCGACCGCGCCACGTTCGACCAGCACGATACGGTCAACTACGCCGCAACCTCGTCATTCCTGCGCGTCGACGCCGAAGCGAAAACGATCACCCTGGAACTGGAGATCGACACCAGCATCGCCCCGGTGATGCAGTACTTCGAAATCTTTCTGCCGCGCATGCTGATGTGTCGGCACGCTGCCGAGTTGCTCGGCTGTGCGTTCCACATCACGATGAACGAAGTCGTCGTCCTATGACGGCGACGGCTCGCGGGGAGATGGAGGGTGCGGGCACGGCATGATCCGGTTGGGCCGCTACCAGCGAGATTTCGATATCTACATCCTGATCACGACGGTCGTGCTGATGTTCTTCGGCGCGACCACGGTGTATAGCGCCACCGGCGGCGGCCCGCTCCAGGTCACGAACCCTGGGGTGGAGCAGGCGCTGTTCGGCGTCGTCGGACTGGGGGTGATGTTCATCGCCGCCGGGACCGATTACCGCATGCTCGCGTCATTCGCCTGGCCGCTCTACGGTCTCGGAGTGCTGATGCTGGCGCTGGTGTTGACACCGGGCATCGGTTTGGAAATCGCTGGTTCGCGGCGCTGGTTCAATCTCGGCATCACCACCGTGCAGCCGTCGGAATTCGCCAAACTGACAACGCTGATCGCGCTGGCCGCCTTCGTCTCATCGCGCGGGGAGGCGATGAAAGAAATCGGCAATTTCATTCTCTCGATTCTCATCGTCGCCGTGCCAGCCGCCCTCGTATTTGAGCAGCCCGACCTCGGATCGACGCTCGTCTATCTGGTCATCTGGGGTTCGGTCATGTTGGTCGCCCATACCCGCCGCCTCTATCTGGGGGCCTTGCTGGCAGCGGCCCCGCTGGCCATCATCGCCGGTTGGCAATTCCTGCTGGAACCCTATCAGCGCGAGCGTTGGCTCGTATTTCTCAACCCCCATGCAGACCCGCAAGGGGAAGGGTTCAACCTGATTCAGGCGCGCATCAGCATCGGGTCGGGAGGGCTGCTCGGGTTCGGCATCGAAGGCGGCACCCAGAGCCAGCTCGGGTTGCTCAAGGTGCGCGAGTCGGACTTCATTTTTGCCCACGCCAGCGGCATGTTCGGCTTTATTGGCATGCTCGCCCTGTTCGCCTCGTTCGTCATTCTGCTCTGGCGGTGTCTGGCGGTGGTGGAGATCGCGCGCGATAGTCTCGGTCAATGCATCGCGCTCGGCGTTACCGGCATGATTTTCTTCCAGTCATTCGTCAACATCGGGATGAATATCGGGTTGATGCCCGTCACCGGCATTACCCTGCCCTTCGTCAGCTCCGGACTCTCCTCGCTGTGGGCATTTCTTATCGCCGAGGGCATCCTGCAAAGCATTCTGATGCGTCACCGCAAACTCGCCTTCCAACCCGACTGACTCATCGGTCACTGGGGTGCGCCGAATCAAATCGTAGGCGTCGGCGCGGCTCATTCCAGTCAGGGTCGCCAGTTCCCGCGCTGCTGTCGAAGGAGCCATCCCCTGCCGACGCAGTGAACGCGCCAGCATCGCCGCTTCCTCGGCGTCGCCAACCGCCTCCGATGCGTGCTGCGACCCGGCAATGACGATGACGATTTCCCCGCGTGGCGGCGTCGTCTCCGCCCATTCCGCCAATTCCGCCAGCGCTCCGGTCCGGATTTCCTCGTGCAGCTTGGTGAGTTCCCGCGCGATGACGACCTCGCGATCCCCAAGGGCAGCGCCCAGATCGCGCAGCGTGCCGGCGACCCGCCCCGG
>JADLCW010000056.1 GCA_020847015.1 Thermomicrobiales bacterium
CCCTCGCCCATTCCCGCTCCGTCAGTCCGCTGCCGCTCCGCGCAGGTCGTCCAGCCCCCGCAGCACCTTCTCCGGCGTAATCGGCAGCGACTCCACCCGCACCCCGCAGGCGTCGTAAATCGCATTGGCGATGGCCGGGATTGGCGAATTGGCGGTCATCTCGCCGATGCCCTTGCCGCCGAACGGCCCGCTCGCCGCCGGTCGTTCGATAATCACGCTTTCCATCTCGGCGATATCGCCCGGTCCCGGCAGCAGGTATTGGTTGTAGTCGGTTGGGCCGTGGGCGCGATCCGGATAGTAGGGTTCGGTCGTTTCGTAGAGCGCGTGAGCCATGCCCATCCATGCGCCGCCGACGATCTGCTGCTCGGCCATCGCCGGGTTCAGCGCCCGCCCCATCTCGTAGACATTGAAGAGACGCAGCACATCCACCATGCCGGTCTCGTCGTCCACCTCGACCTCGGCCACGGTGCAGGCGTGCGCCTGGCAGGAGTCGGGGTCCATCTCGCCCGTCTCCGGCACCGGTTCGCTCTTCGGTTTGAGGAAGACGCCGCGACCGGAGATGGTCCGCCCGTGCTTGAAATGGGCGGCCAGCGCCAGATCCACGACGTGAATTTTCTTCTCCTCGGACCCCTTCAGCTTGATGAAACCGGAACCATCCGTTTCCAGATCGGCCGGATCGACTTCCAGTTCCTCCGCCGCGACCTCCAGCATCACTTCGCGCGCTTCGCGCGCGGCCATGATCACCGCGTTGCCCACCCGGTGGGTGCCGCGGCTGGCGAAGGTGCCCATGCAGTGCGGACCGGTATCGGTGTCGGCGGTGTCGATCAGCATCATGCTCACCGGCAATCCCAGCGTCTCCGCGGCGACCTGGGCGATGACCGTTTTCAGCCCCTGTCCCAGATCGACCGAGGAGAGCGCGATTACGAAGCTGCCGGTTGTCGTCGCGTGAATCAGCGCTTGCGACGGGTCGCCACCCAGGTTCATGCCGGTCGGATAGTTCACCGCGGAGATGCCGCGGCCGCGCAATTTGGCCATCTACAACCCCTCGCCGCTCATCGACGACATCGTGCGGTAGTGCTCCGGCAGCTCGTGACCGACCAGTTCGGCGGCGCGCTGCATCACTTCGACCAGCGCCGCGCCCTCGACGATCTTGCGATGGGCCTTCATGTCGCCATCGCGGTAGGCGTTCTTCAACCGCATCACCAGCGGATCGATGCCCAGCTCCCGCGCGATGCGGTCCAACTGACTCTCCAGCGCGAAATCGGCGATGGTGACGCCAAATCCGCGCATCGCACTGGAGGGGGTGCGGTTGGTGTAGACGCAATAGGCGTCGACCCACACATTGGGAATGGTGTACGGCCCCGGCATGTGCGCCGCCGCCTTGGTGGTGCCGTAGGGGCTGTGGCGAGAGTAGGCGCCGGAATCCACCAGCATCCGTACCTTGCGGGCGAGGATGCGGCCGTCATTGGTGACGCCATCCTCGATCGTGATCCGCTCGGCGGCGCGGGCGGAGGAAACCTGCATCTCCTCGGCGCGGCTGTAGACATACTTGACCGGCCGGTTGGTCGCCATCGCGGCGAGGCAGGCCACCGGCTCGACCATCACATCGACCTTGCCGCCGAATCCGCCGCCGACCGTGCCGCCGATCACCCGCAGCTTGTTGAAGGGCGTGCCGATCATCAGCGCGGTGTTGTCGAGGGTGAAATAACAGGCCTGCGTGTCGGTATGGATTTTCAGCCGACCATCGGCTTCCGGTTTGACGATGCAGCCAGTCGTTTCCACTGGCGCATGCTCGATCGGCGACGACTGGTAGGTGAATTTGAAAATGCGATCTGATTCGGCGAATCCTTTTTCGACATCGCCAAACCGAATCCGCCGGCAATCGTGTCCTTCGTAGGTGAAGTAGTTGTGACCGTGGCGTTCGTTGACGATCGGGGCGTCCGGTTTGAGCGCCTCTTCCACATCGAGCACAGGTTCCAGATCCTCGTACTCGACCACGATCCGGCTGGCGCCTTCGCGCGCCGCCGCTTCGGTTTCGGCGACCACGGCGCAGATCGGCTCGCCCAGGTAGCGCACCTTCTCCTCGGCCAGCACCGGCTCGTCGTCCGGTTCGACCCCGATCAGTCGCAAAATGGTGTACCAGTTGTTAGGCACGTCGGCGTGGGTGAGCACGCGCAACACGCCCGGCGTCGCCAGCGCCGGCGCGACATCCAGCGACCTGATGCGAGCGTGATGACGCGCCGAGCGGTGCATCGCGAGGTGCGTCAGGCGCGGGTAGGAAACGTCTTCAAAAAATTGCGTCTGCCCGGTGACGTGACCGCGGGCGTCGGTGCGCGGGGCGGGCGTGCCGATCGCAAAGAAGTCGGCCTCGCGTTCGTCCGCGAAGTAGCTGCCGTCGATTTCGACGTGGCGGCTCGACATGTCGGCTCCTTCTCTCATTCGGCGGCGACGAGTCGCGCATCGCCGGTCCGCTGGGCGTCCGCGGCCATGAGAACCGCATCGACGATCGCCGCGTAGCCGGTGCAGCGGCAGACATTGCCGGAGATGGCGCGGATGACATCCTCGCGGGTGGCGTTGGGTCGCTCCTCCAGCAACGCCGTCGCCGACATCAGCATGCCCGCGGTGCAGTAGCCGCACTGGGTGGCGAACCCGTCCACGAAGGCCTGCTGCAACGGCGACAATTCGCCGTCCGCCGCCAGCCCCTCCACCGTCCGCACGGCGGAGCCGTCGATCGTCTCCAGCGGAATCAGACACGACGGCACGGGGCGGTCGTCCACAATGACGGTGCAGGCTCCGCATCCGCCCTGAGCGCAACCGCGTTTGGCTCCGGTCAACCCGAGGTGCTCGCGCAGCGCGGTCAGCAGGGTGGTTCCGGGTTTGGCGAGAAATTCGACATCCTGATCGTTGACCGTCAGGGTCACGATGCGTGAGGGCACGGTGTTGCTCCCGTTCGATGCGTGCGGCGAGCGAGGGGTCGCGCTCATTCGCCGAGGATGGCGCGGCGGACGTGCACCGGCAGCACGCGAGCGCGATACCAGGCGCTGGCGTAGGCGTCGGTGAAGGGATCGACGCCATCCGCCGCGAGCGCGGCGGCCGCCTCGACCGAGGGGCGATCCAGCGGCTTGCCGACCAGCGCCGCTTCGACCGCGCCGGCGCGCGCCGGGCGCGGTCCGACGCCGCCCAGCGCCACTCGGGCCGCGGCGACGACGCCGTCGGCAATCTCGATGACCGCCGCCACTACGACGATGGCTCCGGAGTTGTAGGCCCGGCGCATCGCCTTCGTGTAAAACCACCCGCCAGCGGGCGGCAGATCGAACTCGACCGCGGTGGCGATCTCGCCCGGGGCGATGCCGGAGTTCAACACATCGGCAACCGGAGCGATTCGCTCGCCATCCGGGCCGGCGATGCGAACGACCGCATCGAGCGCCAACAGCGCCACGGCCAGATCGCCGTAGGGTTGACGCGCGAACAGATTGCCGCCCACGGTAGCCAGATTGCGAATCGGCGGCGAAGCGATCGACTCGATCGTTGGCCGCAAGAAGTCCAGGCGGGGATCTTCACCGACCTCGGCGAGCGTCGTCGCCGCGCCCAGGGAAACCCGACCGTCGGCAACCGAAGCCCCGGCCAATCCAAGACGGCGGATGCTGACCAGCTCCGCGATCGCGGACGGCTGGGTGTTGACGAACGGCATCAGCAATGTGCCCCCCGCCAGCAGCGCGACCGACGACCCGCGCCCCAGATGCGCGGCGGCGGCGGCCAGATCGACCGGGACGTGAACCTGCTGGAGCGCCATCGCTCCTCCTCTCCGGTTTCCGCTCGGTTATCGATTATCGATGATACTATCGCGGCGAACGATGTTGTCAATGGGCCGCCGGGCGCGTTGCAATGGCGTCGTCGCCGTGGCGGGGGCAGCCGCGCGAGGGAGCGAACCGGGGGCGCCGATGCGTGTGAAACGGCGGTCGCTGCGAGCGGAGGTGCGCGAGGCGCTGATCCGCGACATCATTGGCGGCGCCTATCAACCGGGCGACCGGCTGGTCGAGATGAAAATCGCCCGCGATCTCGGCACCAGTCAGGCTCCGGTGCGCGAGGCGCTACGCGAGTTGGCGGCGCTCGGCTTCATTGTCAGCGAACCGAATCGGGGCACATTCGTCGCCGACTTCTGGAACCGCGGCATCCGCGAGATCTATATGGTGCGCGCCGGACTGGAGGAACTCGGCACCCGGTTGGCGACGCCGCGGCTGGCCGGCGATGTCTCGGCGCTGCAAACCGAGCTGGACGCCATGCGCGCCGCGGCGGCAGACGACGACGTGGCGGCGCTCGTCACGCACAGCTACCGTTTCCACCGCGCCATCATCGCCGCCTCGGACAACCAGTTGCTGCTCAATGTGTGGCAGGGGCTGCGCATCGAAGCCCGCACGACCATCACCATGACCGCATCGGGGCTGGATCTGGCGGAAATCGCCGATAGCCACCAACCGATCGTCGACGCCATCGCCGCTGGCGATGTGGAGCGCGCGTGCCGCGTCTCGCGCGAGCATCAGGAGTTTTTCGAGCGGTTGCCGGTTCCCGATCAGGGCGCGCTGCTGGCCCGCCTCACCTCCGGCCACGACTGATCGTCCCACCCCGAACCGCAGGATGGCGCGAGGGGTCGTTCCCACCATGGGAACGACCCCTCGCCCGTCACGATCGCTGAACAATGGCGTTTGTCGCGATGACGGCGCTCGAGGCGCCGGACACGCGCTACGCCGCCGGAGCTTCGTCCGGTGTCGCTGCACCACCCTCGGCGGGTCGCCACTGCCCCACCGGTTCTCCCGCCTGCCAGTGATCGACGGGATCGACCGCCTGCGGCTGTTCCTCTGGCTCCGCGGTCTGCCCGACCTCCGCGAACCCCTCCGCGGCCGGGGTTTCCTCCGGGGCGATCTGCTGGGGTTGATCGACCGCCTCGGCGGGCGGAGTTTCGCTGTTGGGTTCCGCCACCGGGGCTTCGCTGGCCGGAATTTCGGCCGGCGGCGCCTCGCTCTCGACCACCGGGGTTTCCACGGGAGCCGGTTCGTCCAGCGGCGCTTCGGCCGGCGGCGTCTCGGCATCCGGCGTCAGGTTTTCATCGACCGGAGTTTCGTCGGTCGGCTCCTCGCCGGTCGGGGTCTCGTCGGTCGGCTCCTCACCGCTCGGAGTCTCGTCGACGGGCGTCTCGCCGATCGGTTCCTCGCCGGTCGGGGTCTCATCGGTCGGGGTTTCATCCGCCGGTGGTTCCACCGGCTCCTCGACGACCGGTGTTCCCGCGACCGGCGGCGTCTCCTGGGGCTCCTCCAGCGGCGGCTGCGTCGCGACCCCGCCGACCACACCATCCGCCGGCGGCGCAACCGCGCCGCCCTGCGCGGCGCGCGCGGCTTGTCGCTCCGCCTGCCGGGCGGCCTTGCGAGCCGCCTTCTGCGCGGCGCGGTCCTCGGCGGTGGTTCCGCCGCCGCCCTGCCCGCCGCCTGAGGCGCGCTGGCCGCCCCCGCCGCCGGCCTGGCGCACCGCCTTGCCGGGTTTGGCAGGCGAGCTGGCGGCCCCGGCGTTCTTCTTGCCGGGCTTCGCGCCCGAGAAAGCGTCCACGTCGTCGAACAGCACGATCAGCCCGGAGACGGCTTCATCCTGGCTGCCCAGCACGGCGACGCCCGCGAAACCAGCATCATTGAGCGGACGCAGCGCCAGCGTCACCTGCTCGCCAATGACCGGTCCGCCAATCTCGCCGCAGGCGATGCCTGCCGAAGTCTCCTGCGCGTTGCGGTGAACCAGCAGCACGTAGGGTTGCTCGCCGTCCAGCAGCGCATCGAGGGTGGTCGCCGCGACGCCGTTGCCAACCAGCAGCGGATCGGTGGTGCGCGATCCGCGCAGGTCGCTCGCCTGCTCCGCGCGACCGGCTTCCATCAATTGGGGCTGAACCAACGCCAGCGGGAACGTGGCCCGATCTGCCGGGTCTTCGCAGGTTCCGGCGTGGATCGCGACCAACCGCTGCTGAGCCGGAGCTGCTTGCTGAGCGCCGGCTCCCGGCCCGCCTGGCGCCCACCCAAAGCCAAATGCCCCCGTTCCCACCAGGAGTCCCGCCGCCGCTATCGCTCGAAATCCTCGCATGCCGCCCTTCCCGCTGCGCGCCAACGCCCGATGTTCGGCCCTCCGACGCATTCTCCGGTCGAGGCCGCACGGCGCGACCCCGGTCACCCTGTTGTAACGCACCGCGCGTCCGATCGGGGTCAACGCGGTTGACCGGGCCGCGCGGCGCGGATAGCCTGCGGTCTCGGGATCACCGCATCCGGGGCGCATCTCGGCGCGCCCGGACACGTGTGCGCAACGGCGCCGACAGGGTCGCGCGCCGCATGGAGGGAGGGTCGCCGATGATCGACGCCGAAGTTGAAACAGCCTCCATCACCTTGCCGGGAGAACCGGCGATCGCGGTGGAGTACGACGTGCCATGCCGGATGCGCGACGGTACGGTGCTGCGCGCCGATGTCTATCGCCCGGCTGATGGTTCCGGGCCGTGGCCGGTGCTGCTGATCCGGCTGCCCTACGACAAAACGCAGGCCGAGAATCTCTCCTACGCGCACCCGTCATGGTACGCCCGCCACGGCTACATGGTCGTGTCGCAAGATGTCCGCGGGCGCTACGGTTCCGACGGCGAGTGGTACCCGTTCCGCCATGAGGCGGACGACGGCTACGACACGATCGAGTGGGCGGCGCACCTGCCCGGCGCCAACGGCAAGGTCGGCATGTACGGCTTCTCCTACGCCGGAGCCACCCAGATGCTGCCGGCGGTGCAGACCCCGCCGAGTCTGGCCGCCATGATTCCGGCCATGACCGGCGCGCAGTACTACGACGGCTGGACCTACACCAACGGGGCGCTGAATCTCGCCTTCGTCGCCACCTGGGCCACCGATCTCGCCGCCGGCGTGGCGCGCAAGCACCGCGACGCGGCCGCCATCGGCGAACTGGCGGCGGCGCTCGGGGCCGCCGATGGTTGGTTCCGCTGGCTGCCCCTGAATGGCTTCCCGCCGCTGAACCGGGAGAATGCTCCCTATTTCTTCGACTGGCTGGATCACCCGACCTACGACGAGTACTGGCGGCAATGGAGCGTCGACGAGAACTACGACCGGGTTGCCGCGCCAGGGTTGCACATCGCCGGCTGGTACGACGTCTTCCTTGACGGCACGGTCAAGAACTTCAGGGGGCTGCGTTGCGGCGCCGCCAACGAGGCGGCTCGGGCCAACCAGAAGTTGCTGATCGGCCCGTGGTTCCACATGCCCTGGATCTCGCTGGATGAGGGCGAGGGTGAACCGGCCGGCCACAACGAGATCGACGAATGGCAGATCGCCTGGTTCGATCGCTTTCTGAAGGACGAACCCAACGACGTCCTCGACGCCCCGGTGACGGTCTACATGATGGGCGAGGGGCGCTGGCGTGATTTTCCCGACTGGCCGCCGCCGGCCGCCGTGCCGACCGCGTACTACCTGCACAGCGCCGGCCGCGCCAATTCGTCGTCCGGCGACGGCGCGCTCTCGCTGGACGCGCCGGGCGCCGAACCGATCGATGTCTTCACCTACGATCCGTTCACGCCGTCGCCCAGCATCGGCGGTCAGTCCTGCTGCTACCCGACCATCTCGCCGATGGGTCCGGCCGACCAGACCCCGGCCGAACAGTGGAATAGTCTGCTCTCCTACACCAGCGCGCCGCTGGAGCGCGATCTCGATCTGGTCGGCCACGCGACGGTGACGCTCTACGCCGCCACCTCGGCGCCCGACACCGACTGGACCGCCCGCCTGTGCGACGTCCACCCGGACGGTCGCTCGATCAACCTGAAGGCGGGCATCGTGCGCGCCCGCTTCCGCGACTCGCTGACCGACCCGACGCCGATCGAACCGAACCGCATCTACCGCTACGACATCGATCTCGGTCCGGTCGGGGCGCGGGTGCGGGCGGGCCATCGCCTGCGGCTCAATGTCGCCAGCAGCGATTTCCCGCAGTGGGACCGCAACCTCAACGACGGCGGTCCGCTGTACGCCGAGGACATCACCGCCGCCGTGGTCGCCACTCAGCGAGTGTTCCACGACGCCGAGCACCCATCGTGCGTCACGCTGCCGGTGCTGCCGGCCGCGGCGGACGCGCCTTAGCGACGCAGGCCGGGTTCCCGGAATCGCGGCGACTCCGGGAACCCCGCTTCACTCAACCAGTTGACCAAACAACCGACGAGTGTCCAATCGGCGCAGGCCGGCGCTACGGCGCGGCGTCGGCATCCAGGAGTTCGATGACCCGCCCGAACCATTCGATGCTGCGCGGGGTGCAGGGATCGATCCCGCAGATGAAGTGGCGGATGCCGAGGTCGCGAAACCCGCGCAACCGCTCGGCGATGGCTTCCGGCTCGCCGTCGATCGGGTTTGGTCGCCGCCCGAGATAGCCGGGCAGCGCGATATTGCCGCCGGCGGTGCGCGCCAGCGTCGCCGGATCGCGCCCAGCCTCGGCGCAGACCGCATCGACCTTCGCCAGCAGGGGGACGATCGCCGCCGGGTCGCTGTGCCAGACCGTGTTCCAGGCGTCGGCGTAGCGGGCAGTCAACCGCAACATGCGCGGTCCGTCGGTGCCGATCAGGATCGGCGGTCCTTGCGGGCGCGGTCCCTTCGGACGGTTCACGGCATCGTGGGCCGCATGAAACTCGCCGGTGAAATCGGCGCGACCCTCCCGCAGCAATCCGCCGACGATCTCGATCGCCTCTGCGAAGCGGCTGGCGCGGTGGTCGAACGGGAATCCGAACATCTCATATTCTGGTCGGTGCCACCCGGCCCCTAATCCAAGGACGAAGCGACCGCCGCTGATCTCGTCGATCGACTCCGCCATCTTGGCGATGACCGCGGGGTGGCGAAATCCGGCGCAGGCCACCAGCGACCCGATCTGTATGCGTTCGGTCGCGGCGGCCAATCCGGCCATCGTCGTCCAGCATTCCCACACGCCGCAGATGGCGCCATCCGGCGGCTGCTGGAGGATGAGATGGTCGGCGAACCACGCGGCGTCGAACCCGACATCGGCGGCGAGGCGCGTCATCTCCACCATGTCGGCGAAGCGCGGCGTGCCGCCGAATGCGGATCGCTCCGCCATCGCCACCATCAGCCCGAGTTGCATGCGCCGGCCGCGGTCGGGCCATTGTCCGAGCCGATTGGCGCATCCCTTCAGTTGGTCGTACTCCATTGCCCTTCCCTCCGATATCATCCGTCGCGGCGCTCGGCGGAACGCGTCCGAACGTCGAACGGCGGGAGACGCCGCATCCACGGCGGATTCGTTCGCCGATCGAACGCGAGCCGGCGCGAGCGAGCGGTCGGTTCGTCACCCAAAGGAGTCATCAGATGGCGCTGCGCCGGATTGGCTACGCATGCATCGCCTTCATGTTCATGCACAGCGGCGCTCAGGCGGCAATGGATCCCGGTGTCCGAACGGCGAAGGCGGCCGCGCTCGGCGTACCGGACCCGGAACTGGCGGTGCGGGCGAACGGGGCGCTCATGACGGCGGCGGGCGCGGCGCTGGCGCTCGGGTTCCGACCCCGCCTTGCGGCCGGGTTGCTGGCCGCGTTGCTGGTTCCCACCACCATCGCCGGCCATCCCTTCTGGACCGAGCCGAAAGGCGCCGCCCGCAAGGGGATGGTCACCCAATTCCTCAAGAATCTGTCGATGTTCGGCGGGTTGCTGGTCGTGCTTTCACAAAAGGACGCCGACTGACCGAGGCTCGCCGATCAGCCCAGATCCAGCCCGCTCAGCAGTTGACTCAGCTTGGCGGACTCCGCCGCGAACGCGTCCAACGGACCGTTGTGGATGACGGTCACCACCCCGCGGTCGCCCGGCAGGGTCAGGCACATCACCTGCTCGAACACATCGCCGCGACCGCCTGCAAAGGTGAATGTCGCGAATGCCGCCTGGGCGTCGCCGCCGGCGAGCGCCGCCCCGCTCGCATCGCGCATCGGCGCGTAGTTCTGGCGGGGGGCGGTGGTGGACAAACTGGCGACCTGATCCGCCACGCATTCGATCGCGTTGGTCGGCAGCGTGGCGGATCCGGCGATCTGGGCGACACTCTGCCCATCGGTCAGAACGAGCGAGATTGGGTCGCTGGACTGGGTCGTCCACAGCGCCGGATCGTAGGTCAATTGGAAGCCGAATTCGGCATTGAGATAGGTGGCGAGCGCCGGCGGCGGGGCCGCCGCCTCCTCGGTCGGGGCTGGTTCCTCGATCGCCGCCGCTGTCGGCGCTTCAGCCGCCGGGGCCGCCGTCGCTTGCGCGCCCGATGGCTCGCGAAGATCGGCCAGCACGACGAGCCGGTCGCGGGCCGGAGTGAACACCACCCGAATCAGATCCGCTCCGTTGATGACCGGCATCGCCACCACCCCCCGCGCTTCGGCTCCCGCTTCGATATCGCCATAGGCGAGATCGGGGTCGGTCGCGGTGGATTCCTCCGTACGCGAGATGGAGGTCGCGTAGGCGAGGAACCCATCGCGGTCCTGCACGGCGATAGTGGCCGGGTCGAACGTGAGCGGGCGGTCATCTTCATTGACTACGGCAACCCGCAGCAGCACATAGTGATAGCCCCGCTGGGGAGCCGAGTACGACGCATAATCGCGGAACGGATCGACGATCTCCTCGACGGTGATCCGGGCGACTTCGACGCCCTCCGGTCCGATGAAGACGGCGGGCTGGCCGAGCGCGGGATCACCGCCGGATTCCTGCGCGGATATCGGCCCTGCCGGCAGCAACCCAACCAGCAAACCCAATGCGACGACAAGTGACACGAACCATGGCCTCGACATCTCACGCTCCTTCATGCGAGGCCGCGCCTCGGCGCGCCTTCACCGGCGGGATGCCGGTGAAGCGAGCATTATCCGGTTTCCCACGCCAGCCGCAAGACGGACCGCAGGTCGGCGTCGCCTCACGCCCGAGGGGCGGCCGCCGTGGGGTCGCGCCGGTCATCCATGGCGCGGATGGCGGGGTTGGCGACGAGGCTGAGGGTGGTCAGCAGATAGAGCCCGCCCGCGAGCAGCAGGACGGTGCGCAACCCAACGGCCGTCAGCAGCGGGCCCGCCACCAGCGCCCCCAGCGGCATCGCCAGGAATCCCACCCCGGTCAAGGCGCCAAGCACCCGGCCGCGGGCGAGGGGCGGGATCCGCTCCAGCGAGACCGCCGCGATAATTGGATTGAGCGGACCCGCGCCAAACCCGGCGAGGGCGCAGATGGCCACCGCCGCCCACAACGGCGGAAACATCGCCAGCAGGATCAACTGGCTCGCCGCCACGACGAAATCGGCGACGAACACGGGCCGCCGGGGCCACCGCACGCCGAACGCGCCGTAGACCAATGCGCCCGCCACCGAGCCGCCGGCTGTGGCCCCGAACAGCAACCCGAGCGCCGCCGCCGAACGGTACATCTCCTCGGCGTACACCGGCGCCGTCACCGCGAACCAGGCGGAATCGAGGAAGTTGGTGACCAGCAGCACCAGCAGGATCGCCGCGATCGGCGCATCGCCGCGGATGAAGCGCAACCCCTCCAGCAGCTCCCGCATATAACCGGCGCGTTGCGGCGCGGGCGCGGGTCCAGGACCAGGAACCAGCAGCGCGACCATCAGCGCCGAAATGGCGAAGCTGGCCGCATCGATCCATAACACCTCGCTCGGACCGAAGAGGGCGACGAGCAAACCCGCCGCCGGCGCGCCGATCAAACGCGCGCCCCGCTCCGCCACCTGCGCCGCGCTGGTCGCCCGTTCCAGCGGCCATCCGGCGCGGGCGGACAACTCCGGCAGCAAGGCGCGGCGCGCGGTGGCGCCTGGCGCATCGAGCAGCGCCCCCAGAAATGCGAGCGCCAGCAGCACGGGGAAGGTGAGCGCGCCGATTGCATGCAGCGCCGGAATCGCCGCCACCGTAAGACCACTGGCGACGTCGGCGATGATGCTGGCGCGCTTGTAGCCGAGACGGTCGACCAGTCCCCCACCGAAAAACGACGAGAGCACGACCGGCAGGATGGCGAAGAAGCCGACGATGCCGGTCTGGGTGGCGCTGCCGGTCGTTTGCAGCACGAACCACGGCACGGCCAGGGCCGCGATCGCGTTGCCGGCGAGCGAAATCGCATTGGCGCCCAGCAAGACGCCGAGCGGGCGCCCGGCCGGAACGTCGGCCACGAAC
>JADLCW010000057.1 GCA_020847015.1 Thermomicrobiales bacterium
CAGCGCCCCGACCATCTTGCCGCGACCGCCGTTGAGACTGACGCCGCCGATAACCGCCGCCGCCATGACCTGGAAGATATAGCCCGATCCCAGATCCACCTGCACCGAGGCGACCCGCCCGGCCAGCATCCAACCGGCGAAAGCGGCCAGCACCCCCGACAGGATATAGACCTGCCGAATGCGCCGATCGGCGTCGATGCCGGAGGCGATCGCGGCGGCACGATTGCCGCCGACCGCGTAGAGATCGCGCCCGAAGGGGCGGTATTCCAGAATGATGTGCCCAATCAGGAACAGCAGCAGCATCGCCACCACCGCCACCGGAATCTTGCCGATCCAAGGCAGGGTGACCGCGGTAGCGGAGCCGAGCCAGTAGAACACCTCGGCCGGTGGGAAGTTCAATCCGTTGACGGCGTTGCCCTCGGTGAAGCGCAGCATGGCGCCGCGCAAAATGAGCAGCATCGCCAGGGTGACGATGAAGTTGTTCATCCGCCCGTAGGTAATCAAGGCGCCGATGAATGCCCCGATCAGCGCCCCGCCGATCAAAATCACGGCGATCGACAGGAACGGGTTCCACAGCATCCCGCTGCCCCAGTTGGGAGCGACGGCCGGCACGATCAGCCACAACCCGACCAGCGCTGACAAGCCCAGCGTCGATTCTGTCGAGAGGTCGAAGTTGCCAGTGATCAACACGAATGTCTGACCGACCACCAGCACACCCAACACGGCTGCGGCCGCCAGGATGTTGCGCAGATTGATCGGCGTCAGGAACTTGTCGCTCTGGGTTGCGAAAAAGAGAAACACACCGACCAGGATCACCCAGATCAGGTTGTCCAGCAGCGCCGGGATGGAGTTACGCCACCGCATGCGCGACCTCCTCGGCCCCGCCCTCGATCGCGTCGAGGATGCGTTCGGGCGTCATCACGTCGGTCCCCTTCTGAAATTCGCGCACGATCCGACCCCGGTAGAACACCAGGATGCGGTCGCACATATCGATCAATTCGCTGAGTTCGTCGGAGACAATCGCCACCGCCACGCCGCGCCTGGTCAGATCGTCCACAATGCGCAGGATCTCCACCTTGGCCTGGACATCGACCCCCTGTGTCGGTTCGTCCAGCAACAAGGCGCGCGGCTCGGTAGCGACCAGTTTGGCGACCACCACTTTTTGCTGGTTGCCGCCGCTGAGATTTTCCACCGGCTGCGTCAGCCCCGCCGTCTTGATGCCCAGCGTCTCCACGAAGCGCTGCACCATGGCTCGCTCCCGGAACACGTTGATGAAGCCGAGCGCGTTGGCGAGGCGGTTGAGCACAGACATGGAGATGTTGTCGCGCACGCTGCGGATGCCGACAATGCCCAATCCGTGACGGTCGCGCGGCAGATAGGCGACGCCGCGCGAGAGCGCCTCGGACGGCGACAAGACCGCATACGGTTTGCCCGCCAGCGTCACACGACCATCCCCCATCGGCTCCAACCCGAACAATCCGCGCGCGAGCGCGCCGTTGCCGGATCCTTCCAGACCCGTCAGCCCGACGACCTCGCCGGCATGCAGCGTCAGCGTGACATCTTCGTAGACGCCGGGACGATCGAGCTCGACGATCTCCAGCACCGGTTCACCACCGACCTCGCGCGGCGGCCGCCGGAACCGCTCCACATCGGCCCCGCTGATCAATTTCACCAGTTTCGGCTGGGTTAGCTCGGCGGTCGGGACCGTGCCGACCAGTTCGCCATTGCGCAGCACCGTCACCCGATCGGCCAGTTCGAACACTTCTTCCAAATAATGCGAGATGTAGATGAACGACGCCCCCTGCGCCCGCAAGCGGCGCACGAACTCGAACAGCATCTGCACCTCGTGCTTGGGCAGCGGCGCCGTCGGTTCATCGAGAATAACCACACTGGCGTCGGCGAACAGCGCCCGGGCAATCTCGATCATCTGCCGCTCGGCCACCGAGACGGTTTCCATTTTGCGCCGGACGTCGATCTCCAGTCCAAAGCGACGCAGCCGCTCGGTCGCCTCCCGGTTGAGTCGCTTCCAATCCACGAACCCGCCAGCCGTTTGCGGCAGGTTCCCGCCGAAGATGTTTTCGGCGATGCTCAGCCCGGGCACGAACTTGACATGCTGGGCCACGAGCGCGATGCCGACGTCTTTCGCGCGAGCCGTCGACATCCGCTCGATCTTTTCGCCGCGCACGTAAATTTCACCCGAGTCCTGCGGATACAAACCATTCAGGATCTGCATCAGGGTCGACTTGCCGGCGCCATTTTTCCCGACCAGGGCATGAATCTCGCCGGGTCGCACGTCGAACGACACGCCGGCCAGCGCGCGCACGCCCGGAAATGTCTTCACGATATCCCGCATCTCGACAACGGGTTGGCTCGCGGGTTCGCTCATCGCCTCGCTCCGCGCCGCTCGGGCGCAGCCTGCTATTGACTCAAAGGTGGCGGCGCGCTCCCGATGCCGGGAGCGCGCCACGTCTGGAGCGCCGCAACCTTACGAGGTCGGGGTCGCCTCAGCCTCACGCTCGGAGGCCACGTTGGCCCACAGGCGCGGATCGTCCACGTTGTCCGGACCGACAGAGGTGGTCGCCAGGAAGAGCTGCGGTCCGACCTCGCTATTCTCGATGCGAGCCGGGGACCAGAGCGCGCCTTCCTCGATAACCTCACCCTCTTCGATCGGCTGACCGTTCAACTCCATCTCGATGTAGTTGACGATGATGCCGAAATCGGGGATCGGCTGACTGGAGGACTGGTCGACCAGGCCATCGCGGATGCCCTGCAACGCCGCCGGGCTGCCGTCCACGCCGGCGATGAAGATGTGACCTTCCTCGCCGCGCGGCTTGGCCAGATCGAGCTGCTGCAGTACTTGCAACGTGCCCGGGATGTAGACCGAATCGGAGTGCAGGTAGATGGCGTCCAGCGTTTCTTCAGTGGAGGCCACGTCGCGCACGATATCGACGCCCTTGGCGGCATCCCAGTCGCCAGTCTTGGTGATGACGGTGACGTTCGGATACTGCTTCAGCACATCATTGAAGCCGGCCCCGCGCAACTGCGCCACGTTCTGACCCAGGTTGCCGGTGACCTCCAGCACGGTGCCCTTCTCTTCGCCGTACTTCTCCTTCAGGTGGGCGGCCACCGCCTCGCCCGACTGCTGGCCGGCCAGATAGTTGTCCGACAACACGGTCATGTTGATGGCGCAACCCTGCGGCGAGCGGTCGATGGTGTAGAACGGAATCTCCGCTTCTTGCGCCGCCTTCACCGCCGTGCAAATGCCGGCGCTGTCGTCGGGCACGGCGACGATGGCCTTGACCTCTTGCGCGATGAAAGTGTTGATATCGTCAATCTGCTTCTGGGGGTCGCCGCCGGACGTCGTCGTCAGCACCGTCCAGCCCTTGGCCTCCGCGTGGTCGACCAGCCCTTGCTGAATCTCGAGCTGCGCTCCGACCAAGCCCGGCGCCGAATAGCCGACGACGACCTCGTCCTGCGCCCCCACCGGGGCCACGCTTACCGCGCCGGCCATCATGACCGCCAACATGCCCAATCGGGCCACATTTTTCACCAACCCGCTCCTCTCCTGTCGGCGCCTCGCCGCGCCGTCCCAGGCGGCCGCCAATGCGCCGCCGCGTGCCCCGCCGTCCTCCCTTCCCTCTTCGCCAGCCACGCCATCATGGCTCAGCCGCCGCGGACGATGGCGCTGCATTGTTGGCGGCGAGCGGTTGCGCCGCTCGCGACGCCATCAGTGCGCGCTCCAGCCGCGCGGCCGCCGAAACCATATGCGCCTCCATCGCCAGTTGGGCGGCAGCCGCATCGCCGCACGCCACCGCCTCGTAGATGGGAATATGCTCTTGATACGAACTCTCGGCCGCTCCCGCCATGATGACCCGTCCGATCCAGACGCGCAGCAGCGCCTGAATGCCGCCGATCACATCGCGTAGCGCGGTATTGTCGGCGGCCTCGGCCAGCCGCACGTGAAAGTCGACATCCGCTTCCACGAATTCCGCCGCCGGCCCATCCTGGTCGGCGATACGACGCATGCGTTCGAGGCAGTCGCGCAGCGCCGCGAGATCGTCGTCGCGACGTCGCTCGGCGGCCATCCCGGCGATCGCGACCTCGATCTTCTGTCGCGCCTCCACCAGATCGCGAGTGCGCGGCTCGCCCAGCAGCAATCCCCACTCGATCACCTGCGGCAGCAGCGACGAGTCGGTTTTCCGCAGGTAGGTTCCGTCGCCGTGGCGGACTTCGACCAGTCCGATCAGCGAGAGCGACTTGATCGCCTCGCGCATCGCCGAACGGCCAACCCCGAACGCCTGCGCCAGTTGCCGCTCCGACGGCATCCGCTCGCCCGGCGCCACCTGACCGGACAGCAGGTAGTCAACCAGCCGCCGCGCGATCTGGGTCGCCAGCGGTTCGCGCTGGATCGGTTCGATGCCGGTCAGCCGCTCGCTCACATCTCACGCTCCGCCTGCTCCTCGTGGAGATCGCGCAGCAGCCCGCGATCGCGTCGCTCGCGCGTCTCGGCCAGCGCCTCGGCGTCGGCGGGCAGCCACTTCGCCAAATCGTGCAGTTCGGTCGCGGTCGAGAGCTCCGGCCAGATGTAGGCGGCGATCCGCTCAAATGTATCGGCGCCGCCAAGGGCCGCGGTTTCAAAGGGACCCGTGTAGCGCCAGCGACGCGCCAACCCCTCGCGCACAATCCGGTCGATCGTCGCCGGATCGGCCACCCCTGCCTCGGTCAGCCAGACCGCCTCGCGCAGCAGCGCCAGTTGCAGTCGGTTCCAGATGAACCCGGTCACGTCGCGCTCGGCGCGCACCGGTCGCTTTCCGAGAGCGGTCAGCGTATCCACCACCCGTTCGACCACGTCCGGTCGGGTGCGCGTGCCGGGGATCACCTCCACCAGCGGTATCAGCAGCGGCGGGTTCCAGTAGTGCGTGCCGACGACCCGCTCCGGAGCGCCGCAGGCATCGCCGATGACGCCGATGGAAATCGAAGACGTGTTGGTCGCCACGATCGCTTCGGGAGCGGCGGCCGCGGCGACGCGCAGCACGGCGCCCTTCTCATCCAGGTTCTCGACCACGCTTTCGATGACCAGCTCGGTTGCCGGATCGATGGCTGCCAGGTCCGCGATGAGAGCGACACGCCTCCGCGCGCTCGCAATCACCTCCCGCGGAGCCAATGCGTACCGCTCCGCCAAATCGAAAGCTGCGTCAACGCGCGCTCGAGCCGCGCCCGGTCGCCGGGCGACAAAGGTCACGTCGTGCCCACCGAGCGCGTACTCGCACCCGATGTGCGCGCCCATCAGTCCGGCGCCGATCGCGGCGACCCGCATCAGTCGCTCCCATCCGCCAGCGCTCGCAACGCGCTCAGTCCTTCGCGCAGCGCCCGGCCGTAGAGCCAGATATCGCCGTCACAGGCAATCATCCGGTAGCCACGAGCAAGGTGCGCCTGCCCGGTCGCCACATCGCCGGCCATGATGCCCGGTGTCTTGCCATAGGTCGCGCAGGCGGCCAGCACGCGATCCACGGCGGCGGTATAGGTCGGGTGGTCGAACTGACCCGGCACACCTAGCGAATTGGAGAGATCGAAGTGGCCGATCCACAGTACATCGATGCCGTCCACGGCGGCGATGCCCTCCACCGCCTCCACGCCGGCCGCTGTTTCGATCTGGGCGATCAACAGGATCTCGTCGTTGGCTGCGCGCATCTTGGCGACGATGTCGCCACCACTGTAGTCATCGTGCGCCACGCCGAACGCAGCCCCGCGCCGTCCCGCCGGCGGGTACTTGGCCGACTCGGCGATGAGGCGCGCCTGCTCGACGCTCTCCACCATCGGAACCATCAGCCCCATGGCTCCCGCATCCAACGGGCGAGCCAGCAGGTGATACTGCGTCGCCGGCACGCGCACCATCGGCGCGGCGGAGGTTCCGCGCGTCGTCGCGACCAGCATGCGGATCGTCTCAATCGACCAACCCGTGTGCTCCATGTCGTAGATGACGAACTCAGCTCCGGCCTGGGCGGCGATGCGACCGATGCCGGTCGATGCGAACTCGAACACCATCGTGCCGAGCGATGTGCCGCCCTGCGCGATCGTCTGCTTCGGCTGGTTGGCGATCACCGGCAAGCCTCCTCGTAGCGGCGCAGTTTCTCGCGCAGGATGGGTGAATCGAGCACATCGCGGTTGACCACGTTGGGCGGCACGCGGCCTCCGGCCACATCGAGCATGGCGGCGCACGCGACCTGTCCGGTGATGTACGACCACTCGTCGGTCAACCCCAGCCCGTGGGGCGACAGCAGCACATTGGGCAAGCTCAGCAATGGATCGCCGGGGTCGATCGGCTCTCGCTCGAACACGTCCAGCGCGGCCCCGGCGAGACGCCCCTTCTGCAGCGCTTGGGTCAGCGCCGCCTGATCGACGATCGGCCCGCGCGCCGCGTTAATCAGGTAAGCGGTCGGCTTCATTTGGGCCAGCCGCTCAGCGCTCACCAGATGGCGCGTTTCCGGCGTCAGCGCGCAGAGCACGGCCAGAAAATCAGCAGTCTCGAACAGCGTGTCGAGATCGACCAGCTCGACGCCCAGCGCGGCGGCCGCCGCCGGGTCGGCGAACGGATCGTGGGCGCGCACCGTCATCTCCAGCGGGCGCGCCAGCGTAACGAATTCGCGGGCGATATTGCCGAACCCGACCAGCCCGAGGGTGTGCCCGGCCAACCCGACACCGCGCACCTCGTGCTTCGTCGCCCAACCGCCCGCCCGGATGAAGCGGTCCTGCTCCAGCAGACGGTGACTGAGCGCCAGCAGATAGGTCAGATTCACGGTCGCCATCGGCCGCCGCACACCCTCGGGGGTGATGGTCAGCAACACGCCGTTGCGGGTGCAGGCGGGCACATCGACGGAGTCGTAGCCAACCCCGTAGCGGGCCACGATGGTCAGCTTCGGAGCGCCGTCGAGGGTGCGCGCGGGAACGCGACGGGACAACACCGCGATCGCATCGAACGGCGCGATCTCCTCGGGTTGTAACTCGGGTCCCCGCTCGCCAATTTGCTCCCAGGCCACATTCGGCACGGACTCCAGCAGTCCGGTCCCGATGTCGCCGAAGGCGCTGCTGCCGTCGGGCAGAAAAAAGTCGCTGGTGAACCCGATCCGGAATGGTTCGGCCATGGTCGTCACCGCACCGAGATGCCGCCGTCCACCGCGAAGTGAGCGCCGGTCGCGAAGGCCGATTCGGCAGAGGCCAGGAAGACGGCGATGCCCGCCATATCTTCCGGCTGCCCCACCCGCCCGATGGGATGCAGCGCGGTCATCGCGGCGTGGGTGACCGGGTCGTCATAGAGCGGCCGGGTCAGTGGGGTGACGATGGAGCCGGGCACGATGCCGTTGACGCGAATCCCGTAGCGCGCGAGATCGGCGGCCATCACCCGCGTTAGCCCCATCACCGCTGCTTTGGAGGAGGCATAGGCTTCCCAGCCCGCGCCGGACATGGTGAGTCCGGTGGGAGAACCGGTGTTGATGATGGAGCCGCCGTTGCCGGCCTCGATCATTAGCCGCGCGCCATGCTTGCAGGTAAGAAACACGCCCCGCGCATTGACGGCAAAGGTGCGGTCCCACACCTCCAGCGGCAGATCCTGCACCGGGGCGTCCTCCCCGATCAATTGGACGGCAGCGCAGGTGTAGAGCACGTCCAGACGATCGAAGCGACGGCGCACCTCGGCGAACGAGGCGGCAACCTCGTCTTCCCGCGTCACGTCGCAGGGCAATGGGAACACCGCCTCGCCCAGCTCCGCCGCGACATCGGCGATGGCCGCTTCATTGCGGTCCAGCACTCCGACGCGCGCCCCTTCGCGCACGAAGGCCACCACGGCGGCTCGCCCAATACCGCTGGCGCCGCCGCTGATGACCGCGATTTTACCGTCGAGCCGTCTCATTCCTCCTCCTCCGCCAATCCGCCGCGCCAATAGCGTCGATTCGCCCTACCCGCACGACCTGAAGCCGCACCCGAGACGCTCCCCTGCCGCGCTCTATCGCGATCGGCAGGTCGATCGCGGCGAGCGGACCGCACATTTACGAGGCATTCCCCGAAACGTTTGCATGCGCGATTGGGAGCCAACACGGCACAGGTGGATTGGTTGACCAGTGGACCGAGAATAGTAGCGGCCGGCGCGACTGTCAACAGGGGGCTCAACATCCGAACACGCGCTGACTCACGAATCTGAACGCCATGTCTTGCCGGGCAAGAGCCGGCATGGATGCGTCGGCCAAATCAGATCGTTGGCGTCCTTGCGCCGGGTGTCAGGGAGGCATTGGTCCCCGGCGAGCGAAGGTGTACGCTACGGGCGAACGCCGTTCGGCTCGCACGGTTCACCCGGGAGCCTCGCCTATGGATGCCGAAGCTTTCGCGACGCTCGCGCACCGCATCGCCGGCCGCCGCTCGCTCATCGGGCGCATGATGGCGGCAACCGCCGCCCTGCTTCTTGCTCCGCGCGCCGCCGCGCAATCCAGTCCTGTCGCGCCGTGCCAACAGGTGGGCATCACCGGCGGCGGCGTGGTGCGGCTTTCCACCGGAGAGGCCAACCTGGTGCTCTTCGCCAGCCGCCTCGCCTCCGGCGACGCGGCGCCGAACAACGGCGTCGTCCGCTGGCAGGATCCCAATCATGAGGGTGGTCTCCTGCTGGAGAGCATTGGCCCACTTGTGTACCGAAAGGTGGAGGGCGACCAAGCGGCTCGCGAGGTAAGCGGACTGTGCCGCATCAACGGTGAGATGGAGGAACCGTTTGTCCTCCTCGCCTCCGACGTTGGCGCTGAGTCCGGCGTGAAGGATCGCTGCCGGTTGGCGGTCGGCGATCGCGTCGGCGACGGCGCCGGAACCGGGTGGGGCTACGAGGCGGAAGGCGAACTGGTTGGTGGCGATCTGGTGCTCATCCAGGACTAGCGAGCAGACGCGGCGCGATCCGCTCCATCAGAAATCGGGGGTGGCAGCGATGCCGGCCGGCAGTATGGTGGCTCGGTCGAGAGCTGCCGCGTCGAGTTGCTCGGCGGTCAGGTGTACGGCGCCGCGCAGGTCGGCGGCCGAGAACGTGGCGCCCGTCAGGTTCGCCTGGGCGAAGTCGGCTTCGCGCAGATCGGTTCCAAACAGCAATGCCCCACTCAGGTCGGCCCCCAGCAACCGCGCCCCCCGCAGTGATGCTCGCTCCAACATCGCTCCCGACAAATTTGCCTGAGTGAGCGGGACGCCGGAAAGGTCTGCGTTCGACAGCAAGGCGCCGGAGAGATCGGCGCCGGTCAGCTCGGCTCCAACGAAGCGGGCGCTGTCCAGCGCCGCGCCTTCGAGATCGGCAGCGGTCAGCAGCGAGTCGGCAAAATCGGCCTCCGGCAGGGCCGCGCCACGCAGATCGGCTCCATTCAGACACAGATCGGCCAGGTTGGCGCCCGGCTGTAGAGCGACGCCGGCCAGCGGCGCCGCCGCGAGATCGACGCAGGACACGCCCGCGGCGCGCTGCAGCGCAATCTGATCCGGGGTGCGCCGAGCAATCACCTTGAAAGCGGCGGCCACGTCCAGCGGAGGCG
>JADLCW010000058.1 GCA_020847015.1 Thermomicrobiales bacterium
CGTGGCAGGGTTCACCATCGAGGCGCCCGGAATGGAGCTGTTGACCGCCCGGGCTCTCGTGCTGGCGACCGGCGTCGCCGACAATTGGCCTCGCTTTCCCGGCTACGAGGCGTTCGTCGGCCGCTCCCTCCACTGGTGCATCGTTTGCGACGGCTACGAGATGCAAGGGCAACGGGTGGTGGTGGTCGGCAATGACGACGAGGCCGCTGAAACTGCGGTGCAGTTGACCCGCTTCACCCCAACCGTCACCCTGCTGACCAACACCGGATCGCTGGGCGTGCATCCGACGACCGCCGACTGGCTGACCCGGCGAGGCATTCCGCTGGTCGTCGATCGCATCGCCGGGGCGACGGCGAAGACCCCGGGGATGCTGGCGACGTTGCAACTGGAACGCGGCGGCGAGTTGCCGCTGGATCACCTGTTCAGCGAGCAGGGAGCCATGCCGCACATCGCGCTGGCGCGTTCGCTCGGCGCGGCGCTGGACGAGCACGGCTACATCCGCACCGGTTCCGAGCAGCGCACCTCCGTGCCGATGGTGTACGCCGCCGGCGATGTGACCCGTCTGTTCGCCCACCAGATCGCGACCGCGGTGCACGAAGGGGCCACCGCCGCGGCCGCCTTGAATTACGATCTCTTCCTTGCCGATGAAGGACGACCGATCCCCTGGCGGGAAGAACGCGCCAAGGCGATGGATCTTTCCTGACTCCGCTCCGGTCGCCGCTCGCCACGGCGCGGCGTCAACTGGCGCATCCCGACAACGATTGCGATAGAATGTCGTAAATCCGCCGCTTGCCGGGAGGATCCCGCGATGCCCCGCTTCCTCGTGCCGTGGCTGCTCTCGCTCGCCCTGACGCTGACGATAGGGGGGGCGCCGGCGCTGGCGCAGCAAACCCCGGCGCCGGCACAAGGGTATCAAGCGGTAAATTCGCAGCAGCCCTACAGCGGCGATTTCGCCACGATCGGCGCGGAGATCGACCGCTACTGGTCTGATGTGCTCACCAATGCCGGCGCGCGCTATGTCTCGCCGGGCATCATGACGCTAACCGGGCCGACTGGCTCCGGCTGCGGCGTCTACGATCAACGCGCGGCGGCGTTCTATTGCACGAACGACCAGACTATTTATCTCAGTCCCGAATTTCTCGCGCGGCAGGACGCCGATTGGGGTGACTACGCGCCGATCGCCGTGCTCGCTCACGAGTGGGGGCACCACGTCCAGCAGTTGCTCGGCGTCCGCTATTCGACCACCAAGGAGCAGGAGCAACAGGCCGACTGTCTGACGGGCGCCTTTACTCGCCATGCCGATGATCTCGGGTTGCTCGACTACGGCGACTTCCATGAGGTTCTGAACGCGACCGATGATGCGGGCGATTTCTTGCCCGAGGATGCTCCCGGCGCCCACGGAACCCCGGAGGAGCGCGTCAAGGCGTTCAGCCGAGGCTATGGTGGCGGCCCGGTCGTCGGCTGCGCGCTCCCGCTGTCCGTTGGGTCCACCGGGCTGCAGCAACCGGCCGCGCCGCCAGCCCGACCCGCGCCAACCGCGATCCCCGCGCCCCCGCCGCCCGCTCCCAAGCAGAAGGACTGCTCGGTGCAGGCCGGGTTCGACGAGAACCGCCGCCCGGTGGTCGTCACCTGCAGCGGCATCGCCGCTCAGACCGCCAACGGTCCGGTCGCCATCGTGGTCGATCGCCGGCCGCCGGCTCCCACCCCGATCCCGGCTCCGTCGCCTCCGGTCTCGGTCTACGATCTGCTGCCGCCATACCTGACCCTGCCGCAGGGGCAAGTCTTCTACGTCTACGAAGAAAACGTCTACACCTTCGACGGACTCGCCAACCGCTTCGCTGACCCGGTCGGAGCGGTGGCCGGGCTGCGCCAGTGGGGCTGGCTGGAAGGCGCCTACCGCATCTTCGCCAGCGACAATCCGCCGCCCAACGCGGCTGGTTGGCTGGAAGTCCACATCCACCGCTTCGCCGATGCGCCGGGAGCCGAGGCCGCGCTGGGCTACTTCGCCGCCACGAGCGCCGCGGCCGCTGGGCTGGGGGCGATTCCCGCCCCTGCGCTCGGCGATCGCTCCGTCGCCCTCGCCGGTCCCGCCTATAACGGCGACGAAGTGACGCTCTACGTTCGGCGAGGGCCATTCCTGATCCGGGTCACCGGGATCGCTCCCAATGGCGACCCCATGCCCGACGTAGCCGCCGCCGCCCAACAGACGCTCGCCCGCATCGATGCTCGGTAGCCTGGTCGAGCGAGCCTTGGCTGCGTCCGGGCGAGCGGCTGCCGCGCCCGCGCTCCGGCCGGCGCCCGATCTCCCCGCCATCCGACCGGCTCCATCCTGCTGCCGCAGCGGCCGCTGGCGCATGGTGGGGTGTCCGGTTCCGCAAAGATCGTGCTGATGGATGTCTGGCAACCGTTCGCCGCCGCGCAAGTCGGCGCCTCGGCCGCGCTGGCCGGGCTCGTGTTCGTCGGCGTATCGATCAACCTCGCCCGCATCGTGTCCGTGCCGGGGCTTGCCGGGCGCGCCGCCGAGGCGCTGGCCGTGCTGCTGGCGCTCCTGGTCGTCGCGTCGCTGCTGTTGGTCCCGGGCCAGACGACCGCCCTGCTTGGCGCCGAGTTGTTGGCGGTTGGTCTGTTGGACTGGGCGGCGATCGTCACGATTCAGTTGCGCGCCCGCCAGACGTGGTCGGCTCAGCATCCGGGATGGTTTGCCGTACGCATCGGGCTGGGACAGGCGGCGACGCTGCCCTTCGTTGCGGCTGGCATCGGGGTGCTGCTCGTTGGCGAAAGCGCGCTCGGCTGGCTGGTGGTCGGCACGATCGGCGCATTCTCGGTCGCGTTTCTGAACGCTTGGGTGCTATTGATCGAAATCGAGCGTTGAGAACTCAACCGAGCGGCGCGTCACATGGCCGCGCAACAACCATGAATCCGGTTGCGCGCCCGCGGCGTAGATAGGGGCAGAGAGCACACCGGACCCCCATCCGGACGCCCTCCCCGGAACTCCCACCCCTTCCCGCACGAACCCGGCCTCCCCAGGCCGGGTTCGTGTTTGTGGGCGACGTCAAGAAGAAGCGGAGCGGTGTTCGACGTCAACCGGCTGCGCCTCGCCTCCGTAACTTCTCGCCTCCGTGACATCGTAACTATCCTCTGGCAACGATGGCCAGCGGACGGTGAGCACGACCGCCGGACCGTCGGCGCACCAGGAGTGCGGCACGTGGGGACCCCAGGAGACGAAATCACCCTCGTTTTGCAGCGCCGCCTCGCGATCCGGGAACAGGAGCCGGAAGCGACCGCGCACCAGCACCGCCAGCGTCGTCGCGACGCGATTGGCGACCCAACCGGCGCGCTCCTCGCCGCCCGTGTAGACGCTCCACTTCACCTCCACCGCATCCGACTGGAGCGGGGGACACTCGTTCATGAAGTGACCGACGAACCAGCCATGATGCGCCAGATCCGCGGCGCTCCCCATGAACACGTCCGGTGTCCGGTTATTGGCCCCCCCCATCGTCCCTCCCCGATCGTTTGCGTTCCAGCCCGCCACGACAGGCGCGCAGCCTAGCATCCGCCAGTCGCTTGCCAGCGCGCAACGCGCTGCCGCAGCGAGGCCAGCCGAGGCCTCCGTTCCGGGCGCATCTGCACGGGGTGCGGCAATCGCGCACGGGTGGCGATGTTGCCGGCCGGCATCGTGGCGGGCAGCGAGCGCGGCGGGAGGCAGCGATGCGGGTCGTGGTCGCGCGGCCGCCGCGACGAATGATCTTGGGTCGTCGGCATGAATGCCGGGTCGCCGTCAGCCGTCGATCTCGTGCGCTTCGGCCAATCCGGAGATCTCTTCCATCAGCAGCGCCACGGCGGAGAAATCCAGCGCCTGTTTGCCGGTCGCGCCGGCGGCCGCCACCATCCCGTGCGCGGCCGAGGTGGCCGGCATCGGCACCGATAATTCGTTCGCCAGCGACAGCGCCAGCCACAGATCCTTTTTCATCAGCTCGATGGTGAAGGCGGCCGGTCGGTAGATGCGGCGGCTGACCGCCTCGGCTTTGGCGTTGACGACCGGCGCCGCCGCTGAGGAGGCTCCCAGCACGGCGAACATCGCCGCCGGATCCAGCCCGGCCTTCTCACCCAGGGCGATCGCTTCGCCCATCCCCTGCACGATGGTCGCCAGCAGCGCGTTGCTGACCAGCTTCATCGTGGCTCCGCTGCCCACCGGCCCGAGGTGGTACGCCACCCGGCCGATCGTCTCGAATACCCCGGCGCAGCGCTCGAAGGCGGCGCGATCCCCGCCAACCAGCACCGCCAGCGTCCCGTCGGTCGCGGCTTTGACGGAGCCGGCCACCGGCGCGTCGAGGAACGCGACGCCGGCCGCGCTGGCTGCCTCGCCTAGCCGGCGCGAAAGATCGGGGGCGACGGTGCTGCAATCGACGAGGATCGCGTCGGGGCGCGCTCCGGCCAGCAACCCGTCGGGGCCGGAGTAGACCGCCTCGACGGCCGCCGGGTCGGCGAGACTGGTCAGCACGATCTCGCTGGCGGCGGCCAGATCGCGCGGCGTGGCGGCCGCCGCCGCTCCCGCCGTCACGAGATCGGCGGCGCGATCGGCGCTGCGGTTCCACACCGTCAACGGAAAACCGGCCGCCAGAATGTTCGCCGCCATGGCGTGCCCCATGCGGCCGAGACCTGCGAAACCGATCGGGGGGAGCGCACGCATAGTCACCCTCAATACGCTGGCATGGCGAGGACGCCATGTCTTCCGGATTCCGGCCTCGTGTCATCCCGGACGGAGGCGAAGACGCTCCCGTCTTGCGCCGCGCTTTCCCTGGAGACGCACGAGCCCTGCTCGACAGGAAAGAGTGTATGCACAATCAGGGGTCTTCGCTTCGCCCAGGCTGGCCCCGGGTTGACGGCGAGGGATCATGACGTCATGTTGCGTGACGAGGCGCCGAGCGCGAGCGAAGAATCGCGGGCGTCCCTGCGCCTTGTTTCCGTGGATCCAAACTCGTGGCGATCCGATGCGGCCGCGTCATTAGGCGTACGCGGCCTCGCTGCGACCGGGATGACACGATTGCCGCTCGGCTCCGCCAGCACGGCGACATCGCGGCGCCGGAGCGCTCAGGCGCGATAGCGGTCGCGCAACCGGTCGACGATGACGGCGACGATCAGAATCACGCCGACGGCGATCTCCTGCACGTAGGATTCGATGCGGATCAGGTTCATCCCATTGGTCAGGATGGTGATGAAGATGGCGCCCAGCACCGCGCCCATGATCCGCCCTTCGCCGCCGCGCAGCGACACCCCGCCGACGACTGCCGCCGTAATCGACTCCAGCGCGAAACTGGCTCCCAGATTCGGCTCCCCGGAAGAGACGCGCGCCGTCAGCAGAATGCCGGCCAGCGAGGTCAGCAAACTGCAGATCACGTAGACGGAGGCGAGAAAAATCGCCACCGAAATGCCCGACAAATACGCCGCTTTGGTGTTGCCGCCGATGGCGTAGACATAGCGCCCCAACCGGGTCCAGTTCATGACAAAATACATGACGACGACCGCCGCCACCGCGAAAAAGATCGGCACCGGAATTCCCAGCCAGCGTCCGGTGCCGATCTCCTTGGTGAACAGCGGCGGCATGCCGCTCACCGGCGACCCGCCCGTGTAGTAGAGCGCGAAGCCGCTGCCGATCGACGCCATGCCCAACGTCATGATGAATGGCGAAACCTTGAAGCGGGCCACGCCGATGCCGTTGATGAGACCGAAGATCAACCCCACCAGCAGACCGGCCGCCACCCCCACCAGCACCGCGAGCACGTCCTGCTCCGGATGCCCAGCGTAGAAGTTGGACATCCAGCGGGCGCTGACCACGCTGGTCACCGCGATCAAGGCTCCGACCGAGAGATCGAACCCGCCGCTCATCAGCACCAGCGCCTGCCCCAGCGTGATGATCGTCAGGTAGGTGGCCTGCCGTGAGACGTTGAGGATGTTCGCCGTGGCGTAGAAACGCGATTCCTGCGTCGAGAAAAAAATGATCACCGCGAGCAGCAGCAGCGGTAGGGGTCCGATCGTCGAGATGACGCGCAGTAATGCGACGCGGACCCGTTGGTCGTGCGCGGGCGCGACCGCCGGCTGATTCACCTCCATTATCCAGGCCTCCGCTGCTCGCTCCGGTTGCCGGTCAGTAGGCCGGAACAGCCGACCCGGCCGCCGCCGGGTTGGCGTCCGGGTCGAAGAAATGGGACAACACTGCCGCTTCGGTCAAGTCGGCGCCGACGAGTTCGGCGCGCAGGCGACCCCGGTGCATGACGTAGGCGCGACTGGCGAGATGCAAAATTTCCGGCAGATCGGAGGAGATGAGCACCACGGCCGCACCCTGCTCGCACAACTCTTTCATGAACTCGTAGATCTCCACCTTGGCCCCGACATCCACCCCGGTCGTCGGTTCGGCGAAGAGAAATACGCGCGTGTCGCGGGTCAGCCCGCGTCCCAGCACCACCTTCTGCTGGTTGCCGCCAGAGAACGTGGCGACTTGCCGCTCGATGTTCGGCGGCCGCAGATTCAGCCGCTGCATCGCCTGGGTCGCGACCGCGCGCTCGCGCGAACGGTTGAGCCAGCCCACACGGCTGAACGTGGGGAGATCGAGCGAGGCGAGGGAGACGTTTTCCCGCACCGGGCGAGTCATCACCAGCCCCTCGGCGCGGCGGTCGGGCGGCACGTAGACGACCCCGCGCCGCAGCATGCCGCGCGGCGTGGGACGCGTCATCCGCTCCCCGGCGATCTCGACCGTGCCGGAGGCGATCGGATCCAGTCCGAAAATGGCGCGCGCCACTTCCGACTTGCCGGAGCCGACCAACCCCGCAATGCCGACGATCTCGCCGGCGCGCGCCTCGATCGAGACATCGTTGATCCGACCGCTCGCCGTCGTCAACCGCTCGGTCCGCAGCAGAATCTCTCCCGGCTCCTGGTGAATCGTCGGGTAGAGCGCTTCGACGGTGCGCCCGGTCATCAGCTCGACCAGCCGCGCCTCGCTCGCTTCGCTCGCGCCGAGGGTGGCGACATGGCGGCCATCCCGCAGCACGGTGATGCGGTCGGCGACGCGGTGGATCTCCTGCATGCGGTGGGTGATATAGATGATGCCGATGCCCTGCGCCTTCAACCGCTCGATGAGCGCGAACAACCGGTTCGCCTCGTTGTCGGTGAGGGAAGCGGTTGGCTCATCGAGAATGAGCATGGCCGGGTCGCCTTGCACCGCCTTGGCGATCTCCACCATTTGTTGCTCGGCGCGGGAGAGGCGCTCCACCGTCGCGCGGGGATCGAGCGCGAACCCGAGCGAGGCGAGCACCGCCTCGGCATCGCGACGCAGCCCGCGCTTGTCCAGCACGCCGGCGCGAGTGCGCTCCCGGCCCAGGGTCAGGTTGTCCTGCACCGACAGGGTGGGAACCAGGCTGAATTCCTGAAACACCGCGTTGATGCCCAGCTCGCGAGCGTGGTGCGGCGAGTGGAGGCGAATCGGTCGACCGCGCAGCCGCATCGTGCCCTCGTCGGGCGGGAAAGAGCCGGCAATGATATTGATCAGGGTGGACTTGCCGGCTCCGTTTTCCCCGAACAGCACGTGCACTTCGCCCGGCCGCAGATCGAAATCGACCTTGTCGAGCGCGAGTACGCCGGGGAACCGCTTGGTGACGCCGATGAGGCGCAACACCTCGTCCGGAGGAGTGGGAGTTGGCGCGGGAGCGTCGCTGGACATGGGAGTTCGCCTGTCGCGCGGGGAGCCGGGACCTTGCGGTCGCCGGCTCCCGCCTTGCCGATCCGGGTGCGGCCGGATTGCTAGTCGATGGTGAATTCCGGCTTGTAGTCCTTCGGCGCGAAGGTGGATTCCCAGACGAACTCGGTCTTCAGATTTTCCGGAGTCATCACGGTGATGACCGGACCGACATCGTTGCTGGGCTCCAGCGTCTGTCCTTCCAGCAGGCGCACCGCCTGATCGACCGCGATGCGGCCCTGGATGACCGTATGATCGTTGGAGGCGGCGAGGATGTCGCCGGCGGCGATGCCGTCATAGACAGGCGGGTTCTGGTGGAAGGCGAGGATCTTGATCTGATCTTCCAGTCCGGCTTCGCGCACCGCCTGCACCGCCGACACGGAGGCCTGCGCGTTGCCGACGATGAAGTCGATGTCGGGGTTGGCCTGCAGCTCATCCTCGATCAGCCGCAACTGGATGTCGCGCCCGGTGTCGCCCCACTTGGTGTCGACGACCGTAATCGGGGTGCCCTCGGTGGCGTCGAGGAATCCCTGATAGGCGGTGTCGGTCCAGCCGGCGCCCTGCGGCCCCGGGAAGAAGGCGACACTGACCGGCTCGTCACCGGAGACGAGGTTGTCGACCATGTACTGACCGGCGGTGCGACCCATGTCGTAGAAGCTGACCCGCGCGTGAGCGGAGACGTCCGGCGAACTGACGCCGTTGACGAAGTCGATCACCGGGATGCCTTTGGCGACGATCTCCTCCACCTTGGCGTTGCTGCCCTCGGCGCTGATCGCCCCAAGAATGATCGCCTGCGCGCCCTGGGCGACGCAGTCGTCCATCTGGCTGAGTTGCTTGTCCAGTTCGGTGTAGCCGCCGGCCTCGAACAACTGCATCTTGACGCCGTCGCGGCGAATCTCCTCGGCGATGCCGAAGTTGGCGCCGAGCCAGTAGGGATCCTTCAGGTGGGGGAAGGCCACGCAGATGTTCCACGGCTGCGTGATCTGGGCCGGGTCGATCGGCTGATACATGGCCCGCTGCTTTTTGCCATCGACCACGTAGTCGACCGGCCAGGTCCAGGGTTCCGCGGTCAGATCGGCTTCGGTGCCCACCCCGGAGACCGGGGTTCCCTCCTGCGCCAGCACGGATGGACCGGCCGCGCCCATCAGCGCGGACAGGGCGAAGGTGAGCGCCAGCGACGCGCCGGCAACCCCCATGGCTCGAGATCGGTGCGACATCCGTGTCCTCCTGCCTCTCGCTCCGCAACTCCCATCGTTTCGGATATGCCGGATGATCCGGATTCGCCCTGTTTCTGTCAAGGGCGCGTTCGCCGCGGCTGACCCCGCGGCTTCGCCTACAGCACTACAGGTGGCATCGTTTGCCCATGAACTACAGCGCGCATGCGCCAGATCGGCGCGGGCGATGCGGCAAGAGTTTCTCGCGTAGCTCGATCGTGCTGGCGATTCCCGGGGGGATGGTCGCGGGCGCTGCGCTCGACGTCGAATGAACCCGGCCGGGGAGGGGAGACCATCCTCAAGGAGGTCGATCGCGTCTCCTCGGCTGGTGGTTGGTTCGGCATCCGCTTCGGCAGCGGCCCCGGCGACCAGCGGCGAGGCGGGTCGCTGCTCGGGCCGCTCTACGACCCGCCATGGGCGAGAGCCGCAAGGATCGCAATTCCTGACGGGGCGCATCGCGATCGAGGCGGCGCCCCTGCGCCGCATCCGGATTCCGGCTGCCCACGTTGCCGATTCCGGCCCGGCCCGCAATAATCCGTCGAATGGGACAATCTGCGATGACGCCCAGCGACGCCAAAGGAGGTGGCTGTGTCCGAGCGTTCCAATAAAGCAGTGCTCGCCGAGACCCCGGCGCAAAACGGGCGGCCGAAGGTGGTGTTCCGCTCCGCCGGCGACCGCTTTCTGCTGGCCGAGTTCGGCGAGATGGCGCTCGACCTGACGCTGAACTTTCGGGTGTTGGGACTGAATCAACGCCTCAAGGATGCGGCGATCGACGGCGTCATCGAGACGGTGCCGGCGCTGCGCTCCATCATGGTTCACTACGACAGCACCACGCTCGCGCCGGCGACGCTGATCGCGGCGATCGAGGAGCACTACGCGGCGCTGCCGCCGGTGGAAGATCTGTCGATCCCCAGCCGCGCCATCACGCTGCCGCTGGCGGTCGACGACCAGTGGACGCGAGCGGACATCGCCCGCTACGTGCAGTACATCCGCAAGGATGCGCCGAACATCATCAACGGCAACAACATCGAATATGCGGCCATGTACAACGGGTTGCCGGACGCCGAGGCGTTCGTCGAAACCTTCATGGCCACCCCGTGGTGGAACGCCGCCAACGGCTTTTTCCCCGGGCTGCCGTTCATGTTCCCGCTCGATCCGCGCTACGCGGTGGTGATCCCCAAATACAACCCCACCCGTCCCTTCACCCCGGAGGGCGCGGTGGGCATCGCCGGTCCCTGTCTGGCCATCTACCCGGTGCCGTCGCCCGGCGGCTACCAGCTCATCGGGCGCACCATTCCCATCTACGACGCCCAGCAGCGCAACCCGGCCTTCGCCGACAATCCGATTCTGATGAAACCGGGCGACCGCGTCACCTTCACGCGCTGCACCGACGATGAGTTGATCGCCTTGCGCGAGCGGGTGTACGACGGTTCGTACCAGTATCAGATCGAGGACGGGGTGCTCGACGTCGGCGACTATCTGGCGGGATTGCAAGCCATCGAGCCGGAGGCGGAGGCATTTCGCCGCCGCCAGCAGGAGGCCGCCGAGCAAACTCCTCTCCCCTAGCGTGACCGCCTGGGAGCGCGCCGCCGCGCCCCGTTCGTAAGGGATGACAGCGATGTTCGAGGTGCTCGAAGGGGGCATCCAGACCACCGTTCAGGATTTCCCCGGTCGGCAAGGTTTGCTGGATCAGGGCATCTGCCCGGCCGGTCCGTTCGACAACCTGGCCTTCCGGCTCGCCAATCTGTTGGTCGGCAACGATCCCGGCGCCGCCGCGCTGGAGATCACCGCCGGCAACTTTCAGACCCGCTTCGAAGAAGACGCCGTCATCGCCGTCTGCGGAGCGAACATGCAGCCGAAGTTGGATGGCGAACCGCTGGAGATGTGGCGCTCGCATCGGATTGGGGCCGGGCAGACGCTGGCGTTGGGGGCCGTCCACGGCGGCGGCTTCCGCGCCTATCTGGCCGTAGCCGGGGCCATCGACGTGCCGGAGTATCTCGGCAGCCGCGCCACCTACGCGCCCGGAGCCATTGGCGGCTTCGAGGGTCGCGCGCTGAAAAAAGGCGACCGGGTGCCGACCGGCGCGGCGAGGGCCGGCAGCGCGGCCGCCGGGCAGCGAGTCAAACCGGATCGCGTGCCGACCTACGGTTCGGAGTGGGTCGTCGAAGCGGTGCCCGGTCCGCAATCGGCTCCCGACTACTGGACCTGGAACGATTTCGACCACTTCTTCAGCCACCCCTGGAAACTGGACCGCAACTCCAACCGGATGGGGTATCGCCTGGAATCCCACGGCTGGGAGTGGGCGCGCAAATCGGGCGGCGTGGCCGGCGGCCACCCCTCCAACATCCTCGACAACGGTTACGCGGTGGGCGCGGTGAACATCGCCGGCGACCAGCCGATCATTCTCTGCGTCGATGGCCCGACGCTGGGCGGGTTCGTCTGCGCCGCCGGCGTGGCCTACGGCGCGATGTGGAAACTCGGTCAGATGGCCCCCGGTCGCGACAAGATCAACTTCAAGGAGGTGACCATCGACGAAGCCGCCGAGCTGGCTCGCCAAACCGAAGATCTGGCCAGCGCGGCGAGCATCGAGAGGGTGTGAGATGCCAACCCACATCGATCTCAACTCCGACATGGGAGAGAGCTACGGGCGCTGGAGCCTGGGCAACGACGCCGAACTGATGGAGGTCGTCACCTCGGCCAATATCGCGTGCGGCTGGCACGGCGGCGACCCGAAGGTGATGCGCGAGACGGTGCAGATGGCCGTCGAGCGTGGAGTCGGCATCGGCGCGCACGTCGGTCTGCCCGATTTGCTGGGGTTCGGCCGCCGACCGATGCAGGTGACGCCGGACGAAATCTACGACTACACGCTGTATCAGGCCGGCGCGCTGCGCGCCTTCGCCGAAGCGGCCGGCGGGCGCTTGCAGCACGTCAAACCGCACGGAGCCTTCTACACCATGTGCGCCGCCGACGAGGCGTTGGCCGAAGCGCTGGTGCGAGCGGTGAAAGCGCTCGACGGCGGGGTCGTGCTGTTCGGCATGGGCGACATCGAACCCACCGCCGCTGCAGCGGCCGGAGTCGGGTACGTGCGCGAAGGCTATGTCGATCTCAACTACAACAATGCCGGCAAACTCGTGCTGGAGCGGAACAAAGGCGCCTGGGAGCCGGAAGAGGTCGCGCGGCGCGCCGTCCGTCTCGCCACGGATAAAACGGTGGGGACAGTGGAGGGGGGATCGCTGCCGCTGGATGTGCGGACGATCTGCATCCACGGCGACGCCGCCAACTCCGGTGAGATCGCCCGCCGGGTCCGCCAGCGACTGGAAGAGGCGGGCGTCCAAATCCGCCCCTTGCAGTCGACCTAACGTGCGGAATTGGCCGGTGCGAGCGCGCCCCGGCATTTTGGGAATGCATCGCGATCGGGAGGGAATGCGCACATGGCCGAACTTGCCAGCCCGCTGCCCGGGCTTGTCGCCACGATTCACGTCAAACCCGGCGACGCCGTGAAGGCGGGCGACCCGGTGGTCACCTTGCAGTCGATGAAAATGGAGATCCCGGTGGCCGCCGAGGCGGACGGCACGGTGGACGAGGTGTTGGTGGAGGAAGGCGCCGAAATCGACACCGGCGCTCCGCTGGCGCGCTTTTCCTGAAGCTCGGTCGGGGATGCCCACGCGCCGGCTCGGCGCAGCGCTGCCCCCGTCCGGCGCCCCGCAGCGCAACCCGGCGCCGCGCGGAGCTGCCGCGGCGCCCCGCAGCATTGCCCCCGCCCGGCGCCATCCCCGTTTCGTGTCATCCTGAGCGCAGCGACGGGTCTCGCGCCCCGTCCGCGCGCGGTCTCACGCCGCCAGTTCACGCTCAACGCGGCGTCCGGCAGCGGAACGCAACGGTAGTTCCTCCAGGGCGGGCGGGATCGCGAGGTCGAGATTCTTCGCTTCGCTCAGGATGACACGTAGCAGGATGCCACATCAGCGGGACGCCATGGCGCCTATCCTGTGCCGCTACTGACGGGATAGCACGAAGATGGGACCGCCCATCGCAAGGAGCGATCGACCACCGTGACCGCGTCGCAGTCTCCCTTTCAGACCGTGCTGATCGCCAACCGTGGCGAAATCGCCGTGCGCGTCGCGCGCACTCTGCGCGAAATGGGCATCCGCTCGGTGGCCGTCTACTCCGACGCCGACGCCGGCGCACCGCATGTCCGCGCCGCCGATGCGGCCGTCAACATCGGTCCCGCGCCGGCCGCCCAAAGCTATCTGAATCAGGAGCGCCTGCTGGAAGCGGCGCGGGAAACGGGAGCCGCGGCGATTCACCCCGGCTACGGATTCCTGTCGGAAAACGCGATCTTCGCGCGGCGCTGCGCCGAGGCGGGGATCGCCTTCATCGGTCCCTCCCCGGAAGCGATCGAAGCGATGGGCAGCAAGATCGCGGCGCGGCAGGCCGCCAAGGCGGCCGGCGTGCCGATCGTGCCCGGCACGGAAGTCTCGCTGGATGACGCCGAGGCCATTACGGCGGTGGCGGCCAATCTTGGCTACCCGGTCGCCATCAAGGCGGCGGCGGGCGGCGGCGGCTACGGCATGCGTGTCGCCAACTCGCCGGAGGAGATTCAGGCCACGCTGGATGGGGTGCGCCGTGATGCCGAGCGGGCCTTTGGCGACGCGACGGTCTACGTCGAGAAATTCTTCAGCCCCGCGCCCCGCCATATCGAAATTCAGATTCTCGGCGACCGGCACGGGCGCGTTGTGCATCTGGGCGAGCGTGAATGCTCCCTGCAGCGGCGCTTCCAGAAAATCGTGGAAGAGACCCCCTCGGTCGCCGTGTCGCCTGAATTGCGGGAGCGGATGGGCGCAGCGGCGGTCGCGCTGGCGACGCAGATGGGGTACACGAGCGCCGGCACCATCGAATGCCTGCTGGACCGGGACGGCAGCTTTTACTTTCTGGAGATGAACACCCGGCTGCAAGTCGAGCACCCGGTCACGGAGATGGTGACGGGCGTCGATCTGGTGCGGGAGATGGTTCGCATCGCCGCCGGCGAGCCGATGGCGATTCCCGCAGGCGGCATCGCGCCGCGCGGTCACGCCATCGAAGCGCGCGTCTACGCCGAGGACCCGGCCAAGAATTTCATGCCGTCGCCGGGCGAGATCACCCGACTGGAACTCCCCGCGGGGGAAGGCATCCGCGTCGACGCCGGTGTCGAAACGGGATCGAAGATCACGTTCTACTACGACCCCATGATCGCCAAGGTCATCGCCTGGGGCGAAACCCGGCCGGACGCGGTGGCGCGGCTGCGCCAGGCGCTGGACGGGTTCGTGGTGGAGGGGATCAAAACGAATCTGCCATTCCTGCGCCGCATTGCCGCCAGCGACGACTTTGCCGGCGGCGCGTTTCACACCCGCTATGTGGACGAGCACCTGGCCCGGATCATGGCGGAGTGACCCTGAGGCGAACCCAAGACTCGCCCCTCGCCCCACGGGCGATTGTCGCCCTAGCGTCATCCTGAACGAAGTGAAGGATCTCGTACGCCCGCCTGGAAGGTTGTGGCGGGAAGCGAGATCCTTCGCTGCGCTCAGTGGACCGTCTACGTTGGAATGACCTATGCGGAGCACCCGGGAGCGGGGAGTCGGTCTCCGCCGAAAGGAGTCCGTCATGCCCCGGAAACAGCACCTCGTCCGGC
>JADLCW010000059.1 GCA_020847015.1 Thermomicrobiales bacterium
AAACCGACGCCTCGCCGCGCGGGGCGACCCGGATGGTGATCCGCCACTCACCCGCCATCCCCATCGGAACCGTGGCGGTGTAGCGACCTTCGCCAAGCGACTCCGCCTGTTTGGTCGTCACGCCCATGTCCATGCCGAGCGAGCGCGCCGCAATGGTCACCGCGGCGTCGTCCACCGGCGCGCCAGTGGCGTCGGTCAGCAGCACGGTCAGATCGTTGGGCGCGGAGCGGATCGCGGCTGGCAGCAGCGTCGCCGTCAAGCCGTTGCGGGTCACCGGCGTGCCGATGGCGGCGGCTTCCGGCGCCGGGCTGACCGCGGCGGGCGGGGTCGCCGCGGAGGACGCAGCCGAAGTGCGAACCGCCGGTGGCGAAACGACGGTCGCCGCCTCGCTGGTCGCTTGCATAAGAGGCCGAGAGGCTTGCAGAAGCACGATGACGCCCAGCCCGACGGCCGCGACGCCCAGCACCACGACCGGTCGCAATTGAACCGGACGGATGGTTCCGGCTGCCGCCAAGAACCCGATGCCGAACGCGATCCCCAACAACCCGAGCGCGCCCAGCGGACCAAATCGCCAGGCCGTCGAGGGCGCCGCCGCGGGCGGCGGGGGCGGAATCATGCCCACCGGCAATACCCCGGCCGCCGACCATTGGAACGTGCCGATCTCGCGCACGATCGTTTCGGCGTCCCAGTCGCCGGCGATGCCGAGCTCGCTGCCAGTGGCGGTGAAGGTGTTGCCCGCTTGCCGCGTCAGCGGCACGTCCTTGACGCCGATCCCCAGCGCCGGCAGTCCCAATCGCAGCAGCACCTCGGTGTTGTCCGGCAGCGGGTCGCCATCCACCTGTAAGCGATAGTCATTGCGCCCCGCCGCGCCCGGAGAAATCGTGAGCGCGGCGTCTCGCGTCGTGGCGCTGCCGCCAAGCGCGAAGGTCAGCGTCAGCGCCGGCGGGACCTGCCCGGCCAGCGCCTCGCGACCCGGTTCCAACCCGATCAGACGCCCGACCACCAGCAGCACGATCGCCGCCAGGGCGACCTCGGCTCCCACTGTCATGACAAAGCGGCGTACCCACGGCGCACCGTCCATCGGCGGCGGCGAGCCGCGCAGACGGCGCCTGACCACGATCAGGTTGAAGCCGCCCAACAGCAGCAACGGGATCAGCAGCGCCAGCTTGACGAGGAGCGTGCGCCCATAGTCGGTCGCCCACAGAGCCTCCAGACTCCCGACCTGGAGCCAGGCGCCATAGACCCCGCTGAGCACGAGCACGCCCCAGGCGGTCAACGCCAGCACCGAGAAGCGCGGGATGACCCGGCCGAACGCCGCTCGCACATCGGCTCGGCCGGCGCCCCGCGCGTCCGGCAGCAACACCGTCGCCAGCACCGCCAACCCTCCCACCCACAGCGAGGCTCCCAGCAGGTGAAGCGCGTCGTTGACGACCGCCGTGATGCGTCCGTGCTCCAGCGCGGCGGCGTGCGAAGTCAGGCTGTAGGGCAACGGCAGCACCGCGACCAGCAGCAGCGCCGCCCAGCCCGGCAGCGCGCGAGCGCGCGGCCGCTGCCAGTCGGCGAACCGCAACGCGATCGCCAGCCCCGCCAGCAACGCCAGGCGCAGCAGCCACAACCGGCCGAAGCGAGTGTCGGTCAGCGTCGTCATCAATCCCGCCATCCAGCCAGAGGGCGAGACGGCGGCAGCCTGCGCCGCCAGCGCCAACGCATCGCCGATCGCCGCCAGCGCGATCGTCCCGGCGGCGAAACGGCGGGCGCGACCTATCCACCGCGCCACGGCGTCCGGGTTCGGAGCGGCCGGGCGTAGCACGAACCGCCACACCGGCCAGATCGCCAGCGCGCCGGCCAACCCCAGCAATGCGATCCAGCGAGCCAGCGGCGCGAAGATGCCCGAGTCATCGCCGGGTTCGAGCGGAATCGTCGCGGCCCCGGCATCGGCAGTCCCGATCGAGACGGCAAAGAACCCGTCCAGCGGGTGTCCATCGGCGGTCGAGACGGTGCGCCAGGCGACGGTGTAGGTTCCATCGGGCAACCCGGCCGGAACGGACAGCGTCATGACGTGGGGATCGTCGGGGGAAACCGCGGCGGTCGCATCGGGCACGAGCGCGCCATCGCGGTCGTACAGCGTGGCGGTGGAGACGCGCTCCAACGGCTCGGTGAAGGCCATGCGCACCGCCGCCGGGGGCGCGGTCAGCAGCGTGTTGGGGGCGGGATCGCTATCGCGCAGCGCGGCATGGGCGAACGCGACCGGCGGCGGCGCGCAGAGCGCCACAACCACCAGCGCCAGCATGGCGAGTAGCAATCTCAGGCGCCGCGCGCGCGGCGCCGAGGCAGGGGCGATCATTTTCAGCTCCGAGTCAGATGGAACGAGGCGGAGCGGAGCGGAACGCGCGGTTCCGCCCCGGTTCCGTCAATTGCTACCGAGACACATCGGCGACCCCGCGTCGATACAGCGCCAACGCGCCGCCGCTCAGCGCCAGCCCGAGCGCGGCGACGCCGCCCGACCACCCCGTTCCGCCGGTCATGAAGCCGACGACCGCGCCGGGAGTCTCCGCGCCCTCCGGCTTCGGAAACTGCAACGGGGTCGGATCCTCCACCGCGCCGAAGGTTTCCGGCGATGAGGTGAATGTCTCATCGACCGCCGCGCCGTCGATCGCGCCATAGATGCGGAAGCTGTAATCGCCCGCCGCCATCGGGAAGAACCACCCGGCGTAGGCTCCAGGCTGCCCGAAGCGGGCTTGCAGCGTCAGCGGCATCGACTGATCGCCGTAGATCACTTCGGCGTGCAGCGTCTGCTCCA
>JADLCW010000060.1 GCA_020847015.1 Thermomicrobiales bacterium
ACCTGTTCGGCACCGATCAGGTCGGGCGCGACGTGTTCACCCGGGTCGTCGTCGGGGCGCGGGTGTCGCTGCTGGCCGGGCTCACCGTCATCGCGCTGGCGCTGGTCATCGGCACCGTGTTGGGCGCTATCGCCGGCTTTTTCGGCGGCTGGCTCGGCGAAGCGATCATGCGCGTCACTGATGTGTTCCTGACCATTCCGGATCTGATTCTGGCGATGGCTTTCGCCGCCGCGCTGGGACCGGGGTTGTTCAACGTGATGATCGCCGTGTCGCTGGTGTGGTGGCCCGGCTATTGTCGGTTGGCTCGCGCCAATGTCGTCGCGTTGCGCAACGCGCAATTCGCCGAAGCGGCGCAGTCGCGGGGAGCCAGCCGCAGCCGGGTGCTGTTCAGCCACGTACTGCCGAACGCCTTTCCCACCATTCTGGTCAAGGCCTCGATGGATATCGGTTTCGCCGTGCTGACCACGGCGGCGCTGGGGTTCATCGGACTGGGTTCCCAGCCGCCCACCCCCGATTGGGGCGCGATGATCTCCGATGGGCGCAAATACCTGCGCGAGGCGTGGTGGTTCTCCACCTTTCCCGGCATCGCCATTTTGCTGACGGTGCTCGCCTTCAACCTGCTCGGCGACGGGTTGCGCGACGTGTTCGATCCTCGCGCTCGCCGCCGCGTCTGACCCAAGCCTGCGCCGGCAGCCACGCATCAACATCGCTCGATGAGCGGTCGGCAACGCCGCGTGCGTGCGTGCATCACGGCATGCGCGGCGGCTTGGCCGAAACCCGGCGGGCGGGCGATGATAGGGTCGTGACCGGCGGCGCGCCCGCCGGGTCGTCCGCACCCGTGGAGGAACCCATGCCGAAGCTGACCTATCTCGGTCACAGCGCCTTCCTCATCGAGAGCGCCGAAGGAACCGTCGCCGTCGATCCCTTCCTCAGCGGCAACCCGATGGCCGCGCGCACCGCCGAGGACATCGCCCCCCACACGATTTTGCTCACCCACGCCCACAACGATCATGTCGGCGACACGGTCGCCATCGCCAAACGCACCGGCGCTCAGGTGATTTCCACCTTCGAGCTGGGCGAGTGGCTCGCTACCCAAGGGGTGACGAACGCGACGAACGGCAACCACGGCGGCACGATCGCCTTCACCGGCGGCACGGCCAAGCTGGTTCCGGCGTGGCACACCTCGTCCTACTTCGATGGCGAGCGCTTCGTCGCCCCGGGCGTGCCGGCCGGGCTGATCGTGCGTATCGACGGCAAAACGATCTACTTCGCCGGCGACACCTGTCTGTTCGGCGACATGCGGCTGATCGGCGACGAGGGGCTGGATGTCGCCGTGGTTCCCATCGGGGATCGCTTCACGATGGGTCCGGCCGATGCGGTCAAGGCGGTGGGTTTTCTGCGGCCGGGGTTGGTCATCCCCTGCCACTACAACACCTTCCCCGTCATCGAGCAGGATGGCGCCGCCTTCGCCGCAGCGGTCGCGGCGAACACGACCGCTCGCTGCAACCCGCTGAAACCGGGAGCATCGGTGGATTTGTAGGGCGGGCCATGGAACGATTCGACCAGGAGTTGCAGCGCACGGCGTTTCAGAAGAAGGCGGTCAGCCGTCTGCCGCCGGCGGCCGTGCTCGATTTCGCGATCGAGTTTTTCGCCGAGCGCGGCTACCGCGCCGCTCGCTCCGGCCGGCCCAATCAGGTGTTCGTGATGGGCCGGGCCGAAGGCATCTTGCCGCGCGTCACCGGCGAGGTGTTCGCGCGCGGCAATGTCGGCAAACCAGGCACGACGCTGGTGACGCTGGACGCCGCCGGCGAGCGCCTCGGCCCGACGATGGCGGAGTTCTACCAGGCGCTGCGGGCCAGAAGCCGCGCCGCGTCCTGAACCGGCGCCGCGCCGATGGCGCCCAAGGGCGAAGGCCGCGACAATGCCGGGCGCACGTCACGATCGAGCGCCGATGTCGGGCCGGCGGCGCGCCGGATCGCAGCTGCTGTCCGTCGAGGCGAGTCAGGGGGGAACGGAATGGCGAAGGAGATCTTCTGCTGCGTCGGGGTGCACGTCGATGCGGTGGCCGGGTGGCTGGGTTCCTACGGCGGCGAGGATTCCCCCGCCGACATCAGTCGCGGGTTGTTCGCCGGCGAAATCGGCGCGCCGCGCATGGTGCGCATGCTGGATCGGCTGGGCATCCGCGGCACCTGGTTCATCCCCGGGCACACCATCGAAACCTTTCCCGCGCAGATGAAATTGGCGGTCGACGCCGGGCATGAGATCGCGCTGCACGGCTACTCGCACGAAAATCCGCTGGCGATGACGCCGCGGCAGGAAGAAGACGTGCTGGTCCGCAGCATCGAACTGGTCGAGCAGCTCTCCGGCAAGCGCCCGCGCGGCTACGTGGCTCCGTGGTGGGAACTCTCCGAGGCCACCGTGGGGTTGCTGCTGGAGCACGGCATTCGCTACGACAACAGCCGCATGGACAACGATTTCCATCCGTTCTACGCCCGCGTCGGCGATCGCTGGACGCCGATCGACTACAGCAAGCAGGCGGCGGAGTGGATGGTTCCGCTGCATCGCGGCGAGGAAACCGATCTGGTCGAAATTGGGGCCAACTGGTATCTGGACGATCTACCGCCGATGATGTTCATCAAGAAATCGCCCAACAGCCACGGCTTCGTCAACCCGCGCGACATCGAGCAGATGTGGCGCGACCAGTTCGACTGGGTCTATCGCGAACTGGACTACGCGGTGGTGCCGCTGACCATCCACCCGGATGTGTCCGGTCGGCCGCAGGTGCTGCTGATGCTGGAGCGGTTCATCGAGTACGTCTCCGGTCACGCCGGCGTGCGCTGGACGCCTTTCGAGGTGGCCGCTGAAGACTTCCGGCAGCGCTACCCGCGCGAGAACCCGGCCCGCCCGGACAGCGCACCGGCGTAGGCGGGACGGAGCGCGCCGCTCCATGTCTCCCCGCCCCGACGCAGCGCTCCGGTCTCATCCTGAGCGCTGCGACCCGGGGCGGACGCCGCTTGCCCGCCGCTGGGAGGATCGGCTTGCAGGATGGCGCGATCCAGTTCGTGTCATCCGGCACCGCCACGCGTCATCCTGAACGAAGTGAAGGATCTCTCTTCCCGCGTTGGGGTTTTGTGTCCGAAGCCGCTGGGAGGCGTGTCATCCTGAGCGCAGCGAAGGATCTCGCTTCCCGCCACAACCTTCCAGGCGGGCGTACGAGATCCTTCACTTCGTGTTCAGACCGGGGAGATGGGTAACAGGCGTGCGTGGACATAGGTTACACCTCCTTCGCCGCCCGCAGATCGAGGGTGGTGACTTCCTTGTGACAAAAGACGACCTGGAACAGGCCGTCGGTGGTGGTCGGGCGCACCGCCACCGGCAGCCCGATCAGCCCACGGCTGATAAACCAGCTGCGGCCGCGAAAGCCGATCGCCCCCTGGTCGCGCACCCGTCGCACTTGGTCGTCCGGCCCGTAGACGATCTCGGGCAGCGCGGCGGGGAAGGCGCGCGGGCTCGGGACGTAGCGGCTGGCGGGGACGGCGTCGCCGAGGGCGGCATGCGGCCGCTCGTGGTTGTAGATGGTCCGGAACGCATCAAAGGCGGGTTGGCAGGCGCTCAGATGGGGCAGACGCCGGTGGGCGAAGACGTCGGCGGCGATGGCGCCGTGCAGCCGCTCGATCTTGCCCTGGGTCTGGGGATGGTAGGCCCGACCGTGCCACAGTTCGATGCCGAGCCGGATCAACCACGCCTCCAACGCCGTGACGCCGCCGCCGCCCCACGGCGGGCCGTGGTCGGTCAGGATCGCCTGCGGCAAACCGTAGCGGCGGAAGCAGACCGTCCGGTGCATCTGGACCACGGCGCGCTGCTCGCAGGCGCAGGCGAGGAGGCCAAGGGCGAAGCGGGAGTGGTCGTCGAGGATGGTCAGCGGGTGCACCCGCTGACCATCCGCAAGGGCGCGGTGACCCATGAACTCGAGCTGCCACAGCACATTGGGGGCCGGGTGCGCGAAGCGGCGCCAGCGGCGCGGCGAGGCCGGGTCGGCGGCGATCAGTCCGTGGCGATGCAAGATCGCGGTGATGGTGCTGGGCGCTGGCGCCGCCTCGAGGGTGCGCGTCAGCACCGCGGCGATCTTGCGCCCGCCCCACGTCGGGTGCGCGCGCCGCAGGTCCACCACCCGCGCCTCGAGCTCCGCCGCCGTCCGCGTCGGCGAGACGCGGGGCCGGCGCGAGCGATCGACCAATCCGGCCGCCCCGTCGACGCGCGCACGTCCCAACCATTTATACCCCGTCTTGGCGCTGATTCCGTAGCGTCGACACAGCTCGCGGATGTTGACGTGCTCGTGGCTGGCCAAGGCTACGAATTCCTGGCGCAACGACATCGCCGATTGCTCCTGCCACGGCATGCTGCGACCTCCTTGTCGGTTGCAGCATGCCGCCTCAGGCGTTACCCATGTCCGCGCACACCTGTTACCTCTGTCCCCGGTCCACGAGCGGCGAAGGATCTCTCGCCAAGGACGCACCGCGGCGCGCGAGATCCTTCCCTGCGTTCAGGCTGACACGGGGGGACGCAGGTTGACACGGGCCGTCCCACCTCCCGCCGAGGTCTGCCACTCGCCGCGGCCACGCCCGGTCGCACGAGACCGGCCGCGGCGTTGCCGCCACGGCCGGAATCGGCGTCGGGTGCCGGGTCGCCGCGGATCAAACACGCGGCAATTGTGACGCTCAGGGCGGAAGCGACGGGATTCGCTCGCGGGAACGCACCATCGATCGCCGAACCCGCGCCCCGGCATCTGCGATGAGCTCCGAATCGGGAGCCATGCCACGCGGTGCCGGCGGCCATCGCCACGGCCCACCCGGATCGCCGCCACCACCCGGCAGACCGGCTCCGCCATGCTGCGGCGTCCCCGGCATCCGGCGCGCCAGCGATCGGCAGCCGCACTGCGTCTCCTCCTCGTTCGCCCCGCCGCGGAACCGCCCTTGGCCCGAAGCGCTCGTCGCGGCACGTCCGACAGTGCCGCTTCCGGCGCTTGACACGCTGCCCCGGGCTCGCTAGGATGGCGACAAGTCATCAGATGAGTTGCTGAGCAGTTTGTATGACCCGATGGAGCGCGCCATCGCCTGGCCGGGGGCGGCGTTCGGGCATCACAGGGGAGGTACGGGTCGGCCCTGGTGGCTCACCACCACGCGCGGTCTGCAACTGCGTCGTCGCCCCGACGGTGGGTCGCCGTGCGCATCTGAAATCCGCTCCCCCGCGGGAGCGTCGGCACGAGAGGAGGATCCCGATGCTTGCAGGTGCTGATCGATTGCGCGCCAATCGGCGTCGCGTGCTCACCCAAGGTCTGGTCATCGGCGGCGCGGCGGCGGTCGGATCCCTGCCGGGTCGCGCCCTCGCGCAGGAGACCGCCGAAGGCCGCCTCAAAACGGTGCTCGATCGCGGCCGGGTCATCGTCGGCACCGGCAGCAGCACGCCGCCGTGGCACTTCGAAGACGAAGCCGGCCAGCTCGTCGGCATGGACGTCGAGATGGGGCACATTCTGGCCAACGGCCTCTTTGGCGACCGGGACAAAGTCGAGTTCGTGCAGCAAGCCGCCGACGCCCGCGTTCCCAACCTGATGACCGACAAAGTCGACATCACCATCCAGTTCATGAGCGTCACCGTCGACCGGGCGCGGATGGTGGATTTCACCCTCCCCTACTACCGGGAGGCGCTGACGCTGCTGTTCGTCAAGGATTCTCCGTTCACCTCGCTCGCCGACGTCCAGGGCAAAGGCGTCAAGGTCGCCGCGCTCCAGAACGTCTACATCGAGGATCTGGTGAAGGAGAAGATTCCCGACGCCGAAGTGTTGCAGTTCGACTCGATCGCCAACACCATTCTCGCGCTGGAATCCCGGCGAGTGGACACCACCTTCGCTGACTTCTCGACCGCCGGCTGGGTGACCGCTCAGGATCCGGGGAAGTTCAAGATCGCAGAGGAAACCTGGGGCAACCATAACTACGCCGCCGCCGTTCGCCCGGGCGACCAGCGCTGGATCAACTTCGTCAACGAGATTTTTCTCTCGGCCATGGCCGGTCTCGATTTCGCCCCGTTCCACGATGCGTACCTGAAGTACCTCGGCATCGATGTCCCGCTCGCGCCAGCCGGATTCCCGACGCAATTCTTGTAGCCAGGGGAAGGAGCATGGCGAGGCGGACGCCCGGCGTCCCCCTCGCCGCCTGCGCGCATGTACGACCTCGATTGGGGCGTCGTCCTCACCCACCGCGATGCGTTCCTCAGCGGACTCTGGCTCGCCTTGCGCCTGGCCGCGTGGGGGCTCGGGTTCGGCAGCCTGATCGGTCTGGCGTTGGCCTTTGCGCGGGTTTCCGGGTCGCGACCGGTGTCGGCTCTGGCGGCGGCCTACGTCGAAGCACTGCGCAACGTGCCGCTGCTGCTGCTGTTGTTCATGATCTATTTCGGTCTGCCGATTTTCGCCGTCAAGACCTTTCCGCCCGAGATCGCCGGCAAGCTGATCCTCGATGGTTCGACCTCGGCGATCGTTGGCCTGGCGCTCTATGCCGGAGCGTATCTGGGGGAAGTGTTCCGCGGCGGCATCCTGGCGGTGGGGCATTCGTACCGCGAGGCGGCCCGCTCGCTCGGACTCACCGGGTGGGGCGTGGCGCGCTACGTCACCCTGCCGATCATGCTGCGCACGGTGTTCCCGTCGCTCGGCAACACCTTCATCTCGCTCTTCAAAGACACCTCGCTCGCATCGGCGATCGCCGTCCCGGAGCTGACCTTCGCGACCCGGGAACTGAGTTCGGACACCTTCCGGGTGATCGAGGCCTGGGCCGCCGGCGGCGCCCTCTACCTCGCGACGTCGTTCGCTATCGCGCTGATCCTGCGCGCGATGGAGCGGCGCATTCGCTGGTCGGTGTGAGGGAGCGCCATGCAGGTCGTCTGGGACAACATTGGTCTTCTGCTGATCGGCCTCCGCTCGACGCTGATCCTCTCCGCGGTGACCGTCGTCAGCGGTTCCGCCGTCGGACTGCTGGGCGGGGTGGGGCTGCTGTTCGGCCCCCTGCCCGTCCGTGGATTGCTCCGCGCCTACGTCGACATCGTTCGCGGATTGCCGCTCCTGGTGCTCATCTTTTTCATCTTCTACGGGTTGCCGGCGATCGGTCTGGATGTCCGTGGCTTCGAAGCGGGGGCCTTGGCGCTGAGCCTGTTCGCCGGCGCCCACGTCTCCGAGATCGTCCGCGGCGGCATCAACGCCGTGCCCAAGGGGCAGATCGATGCAGCGAAGGCGCTGGGGCTGACGTTTTGGCCGCGGCTCGCCTGGGTGGTGTTTCCGCAGGCGGCCCCCAGTATGCTGCCGCCGTGGATCAACGTGGTCGTGGAGATGGTGAAAGGCACCTCGCTGGTCGTCCTCGTCAGCGTGAACGACCTGCTGTTCGCCGCCACCAAAGTCGCCGAGCGGACCGCCAACCCCATGCCCTTGTATCTGGCCGCCGCGGCCCTGTACTTCGTCGTCAACTTCGCCATCTCGCGCAGCGGGGCCTGGCTCGAACGGCGCCTGAGCTATGGATGAGGACCCCGCCAGCGAGCGCGGCGCACGAATGGAGACCACGCGCGTGGAGGACGTCAATCTGGCCAACCCCGCCGGCATGCCGCCCATGGTGCGGATCGAAGCGCTGCACAAGCGGTATGGAGCACTGGAGGTGCTCCGCGGTGTCGATCTGAACGTTCAATCAGGCGAGGTCGTGTGCATCATCGGAGCCAGCGGCTCCGGCAAGACGACCTTGCTGCGCTGTGTGAACTTCCTGGAACCCTATCATCAGGGGCGCATCTGGGTCGACGGCACGCTCGTGGGCTACCGCGAGTCGGGCGGCCACCTCATGCCCGCGCCCGAGCGCGAGGTGGCGCGGCTGCGCGCCGAAACGGCCATGGTGTTCCAGGGGTTCAACCTCTTTCCGCACATGACCGCGTTGCGCAACGTCGCCTTCGGACCGATCAAGGTGCGCAAGACGCCGAAACAGCAGGCCATGATCCGCGCCCAGGAGCTGCTGGAGCGCGTGGGGTTGGGAACCAAGGCGGACTCCTATCCAGCGCAGTTGTCCGGCGGCCAGCAGCAGCGCGTCGCCATCGCCCGGGCCATGGCCATGGATCCCAAGGTGATGTTGTTCGACGAAGTCACCTCGGCGTTGGATCCCGAACTCGTCGGCGAAGTGCTGGCCGTCATGAAACGACTGGCCGACGACCACGGGGTCACAATGATGGTCGTCACCCACGAGATGCAGTTCGCGCGCGAAGCGGCCAGTCGGGTGGTGTTCATGGATGGCGGCGTGGTGGTGGAGCAGGGGCCGCCCGAGCAGGTGTTGGGCGACCCGCGCAGCGCGCGGTTGCGCGCCTTCCTGAGCCGCTATATCGCCCCCTGAGGGCGGGGATGCGGCGGCGGCGGAGCCAGGGCCTGACGGGCGATGCCCCGCGCCTGAAGACCGAGGAGTACGGACGTGGATTTGCGACCGGTCGCGCGCGAGACGCTGGCGACCTCGGTAATGAAGCAGTTGCTGGAGTACATCCGCGATCGACCGGTCGAGCCGGGCGAGGCGCTGCCGTCGCAGGACAAGCTCGCGGCCCAGCTCCGCGTCAGTCGACCGATCCTGCGTGAGGCGATGCAAGGGCTCGCCTCGCTCGGGTTGCTGGAGATCCGTCCCGGCAGCGGCTGCTACGTGCGCCAGCCGGAAGCGCCGGCGGGGGTCGAGGCGCTCCTCGGCGCCTACACCCATGAAGCGGCCATTGAAGTATTGGAGGCCCGGCTGGCGATCGAAGTGGAGGCCGCAGGACTCGCGGCCGCGCGACGCACCGCCGGCGATCTGGAGCGCCTGGGCGCGATCCTGGAGCGCATCCGGGTCGGGGTCGAACAGGCGGCCTCGACGGTCGAGGTCACCTCCGAGTTCCACGAAGCGCTGATGCAAGCGGCCCACAACGCCGTGCTGGCTCGCCTCGGCCGCCTGCTGCGGCAGCCGATTCGCATCGGCACCCTGCGCATCGAGCATGCGATGCCGGAGGCGATGGAGCATGAATACGATCACCACCGGGTCATCTTCGAAGCGATCGCCGCGGCGGATGCCGACCGCGCCCGCCGCGTGATGCGCGAGCATCTGACCATCGCCCACGGCCGCGAGCACCTGATCGCGCTGCGGCATCAGGCGTTGCTCGCGCCAGACCAGCACCAAGGGGGGCTGCCCGCCGCATCGCCGTGATCCAGTGCGGGGCGCGCGCCACGGACCGGAGGGTGGCATCCGAAACATGCGTTGAATGCGTGGGGTTCAGGGATCGCCGGCGGGCGCCGCCGCGACGGGGCGTGAGGAAGGGTGATGAACGGACAATCGCTTGCTGGCCAGATCATGACGGTGCTGGGGCCGATCGATCCCGCAGACCTCGGCGTCTGCATGATGCACGAGCATCTGGTGGTCGATTCATCCCACCTCTGGCAGGTGCCGAATTACTCGCTGATCGTCGACGACGTCGATCTCTTGATCGATGAGGTCAA
>JADLCW010000061.1 GCA_020847015.1 Thermomicrobiales bacterium
CGGCGCGACCTCTCCGGCCGTGCAAGGCGGGCGCGTCTATCTCGCCAGCGGCGACCATGGGCTGTACGCCGTCGATGCCGCGACGGGTAAACCGCTGTGGTTGTTCCCGACCGGAGATGCGAGCCGCTCCTCGCCGGTGCTGACCGGCGGGATGCTGTTTGGCGGAACCAAGAGCGGATTCCTGGTGGCCTACGACGCCGCGACCGGCGCCGAGCGCTGGCGCTTCGATCTCGGTGGCTATATCACGCGCTCGACGCCCGCGATTGCCGACGGAACGGTGTTCGTCGCGGCCGGCTACGTCGTGTACGCGCTGGAGGCGGAAACCGGGCGCGAGCGTTGGCGAGCGCCGGTTCGGTTCGCCGGCTCGGCATCGCCCACGGTCGCCGATGGGCGGCTGTTCGCACCCACGCAGGAAGGCAACCTGTCCGCGCTCGATGTCGCGACCGGCAAGGAACTCTGGCGGCACGATACCGACGGATTGATTTTCGGTTCGGCGGCGGTCGGCGACGGGCGGCTCGTCTACGGCGATGAAACGGGTTCCGTCTACACGCTCGATCCCGCGACCGGGCGTGAACTGTGGCGGACGCGGCTGGACGGCGAGATCGACGGTTCGCCGGCCATTGTCGATGGCGTCGTCTATACCGTCACCAACGCCCCGTCGCTGACGGCGCTGGACGCGACCACCGGCAAGCAACGCTGGCGGTTGGACGTCGGCGGCGCGACCTCTCCGGCCGTGCAAGGCGGGCGCGTCTATCTCGCCAGCGGCGACCATGGGCTGTATGCCGTCGATGCCGCGACGGGTAAACCGCAGTGGTTGTTCCCGACCGGAGATGCGAGCCGCTCCTCGCCGGTCGTTGCGGGGGACGTCGTCTACCTGGCTGCCGGGCGCACGCTCTATGCGGTTTCCGCTGCTGACGGCAAGCTGGTCTGGAGCTTCCCAACCGCTGGCGATATCAACGCTTCGCCGGCCGTGGTCGATGGCTCGGTCTACATCGGCGGTCACGACGGGTTCCTGTACGCCATCGGCGATGAACCTGAGACGCCGACGATCGATTCACCCGCGCCGATGAGTGGTGAGAACGGTTCGCGCGCGGTACGATAGTCCCACCTCGGACGAGGGGGTTTCGTTGCAGCGCCCCGGGTAGTACAATGTCGTGGGCAGCATGGGCGCCCGATTCGTGGCGGTCGGGGGGCCGCTCACGGCGTCAGATGGGCTCGGGGTGAGAGTCGCGGAGGGAATGGACATGACGGTTTCCAAGGTTGGCCGCGCCGTGCGGTTGGGTGTTGCGGTCACGGGTCTTGCGGGCGCGTTCGCCATCGTCGCCCCGGTTTCGGCCTCGCAGGCTCCGGTCGAAGTGGCCGCCGTTCAGGTGACCTGCATGGATCTCGGCTACGACACGAGCGCGTGCACCGGCGCCGTTTCCAGCGCGCTGGTGGGCGAGACGGTTGGCGCAGTCAACGCGGCGCTGGCTGACGCCGGCATCGACTACGTGGTCCAGTAATACCAAACAAACTCCCGCGACCGGGTCTTGACCCGGACGCAAACGGGCCGGGTTCCCTTGGGGACCCGGCTCGCTGCTTTTTTCTAATTGATCGCCGTCGCAGTCGGCGCTGAGGCGGCGATCAACCGGTGTTTTTCAACCCGCCGGCGATGCCGTTGACGGTCAGCAAAATGGCGCGCAAAAGTTCCGGATCGTCGGGGTTCTCGCGCAGGCGGCGCAGCAGTTCGACCTGGACGAACGAGAGCGGGTCCACGTAGGGGTTGCGGCGGTCGATGGATCGGCGCAGCACTGGCTCCCGCTCCAGCAGGAATGCCTGACCGGTGGCCGCTCGCACGCCAGCTACTGACCGCGCATGCTCGGCGACGATGCGACTCCAGACGCGCTCCCGCAGCGCCGGCGGCTCCACCAACGCGGCGTAACGTTCGGCGATGCTCATGTCCGCCTTGGCCAGCGCCATCTCGGCGTTTCCCAACAGCGCGGCGAAGAAGGACCAGCGCTCGACCATCTCTCGCAGCGTCTCGGCGCCGAATCGCTCGGTCGCGCGCGCTAGTCCGGCTCCCACGCCATACCAGCCGGGCAGCAGCATGCGCGCCTGGGTCCAGGCGAACACCCAGGGGATGGCGCGCAGATCCTCGATACGGGAACCGGACGCGCGCCGCGCCGGCCGTGAGCCGAGTTGCAGTCGGGCGATTTCCTTGACCGGCGTCGCCGATTCGAAAAAGGCGACGAAGTCAGGTTCGCCGTAGACGAGATCGCGGTAGGCCGCTGCCGAAGTTTCGGCCATGACATCCATCGCCGCCCGATAGCGCTCCATCTGCTGCGGAGCCGGGCGGGACAGCGCATCGACGCTGCTCACCAACGCCGCTCCGATCACCAATTCAAGTTCGCGGTGGGCGATCTGCGGCGTCGAGTAGCGGGCGGAGATCACCTCGCCCTGTTCGGTCAGTTTCATGCGACCGCCGACCGTGCCGGGCGGCAATGCCAGAATCGCTACGTTCGTGGGGCCACCGCCGCGCCCCAGCGAACCACCCCGGCCATGGAAAAAGGTATGGCGCACCCCCCGCTCCGCGAAAACGGCTGCCAGCCGCTCTTGCGCGGTGTACAGCGCCCACGACGACGCCAGATAGCCGAGCTCTTTGTTGGAATCGGAGTAGCCGATCATCACTTCCTGATCGTCGCCCTGCGCGGCCAGCGCGGTGCGGTAGACCGGCTCGTCCAGCAGCGTTCGCATGGTGGTCGGAGCGTCGCGCAGCCCCGTCTCGTCTTCGAACAGCGGCACGATGCGCAGCAGCGCCTCGCCGCCGCCCACCGCGCACAGTTGCGCCTCTTTCATCAGCAGCAGCACCGCCAGCGCGTCGGACGGGGTCTCGCAACCGGAGATGACGTACGTTTGCAAGGCATCGCCGTGCCCGGCGTCGATCGCGCGCCGGGCCGCCCGGAATGTGTCCACAACGGTGCGGGTCGCCTCGGAGAAGGGCGCCATGTCAGCCGGGATGAGCGGGCGCGGATTGGCGATCTCGCGAGCCAGCAGCGCGCGCCGCCCGGATTCGGCCAATTCGGCATAGGCTGGGGCCGCCGCGGTGACGCGAAAAATCTCGTCCAGCGCGGCAGTATGACGGCGGGCATGTTCGCGCAGATCGAGCTTGGCGAAATGAAAGCCAAACACCTCGACGATGCGAATCAGGTCGTGGAGATCGCCGGCGGCGATGAGCGCCGCCCGCTGCGCGCGCAATGACCCCTCGATGACGCGCAGATCGGCCAGGAGGGCTGCCGCATTCGGATACCCCGCCGGGTCGCCAGTCAGCGCGGCGCGCACGCGCTCGCGCATCAGCGTGATCGCCTGCCGGTATGGTTCGTCGGCGTTGCGCTCGGCCAGATCGGCCGCCAGCTCCGGAAAACGGGTGCGACCGGCGGCGAGCACCGGCTCCAGCAGCGGGGCCGGCCCAGCCAACCGCGTCGCCACTGAAACTCGCCCGGACAACTCCTGCAACCGCGCCTCCAGCACTGTCAGCGCCGCGGCGCGCATCGTCGCCAGCGTCTCGAGCGTGATTTCAGGGGTGACGAAGGGGTTTCCGTCGCGGTCGCCGCCGACCCAACTGCCGTAGGTGAGGAATGGGGGCACGACGATGGCGGCGTCCGGGTACACCTCCGCCAGCGCCGCCTCCAGATCCCGGTACAGCGCGGGCACGACGTCGATCAGCGTCGAAGTGAAATAGACGAGGCTCGCGCGCACTTCATCCAACACGGTCAGCGTGACGCCGCGGATTTCGTCCGAATCCCACAACTCGGCGATGGTGGAGGCGACCCGCTCCTCAGCGCGGATTAGCTCCGCTGGCAGCGAATGTCGCTCGTCGAGATTGCGGATAATGCCGAAGATACGAGCCAACTTGGCGATGATGGTGCGACGACGCGCTTCGGTGGGATGGGCGGTGAGCACCAGCCGCACCGAAGCCTGGTTCAGCAATGCCTGCATGCCGGCGGCATCGAGCCCGCGATCGGCCAGCAATCCGACCGCCTCGCGCAGCGAGCCACGGCGTGGACCGGATTCGGTCGCTTCACGGCGGCGAATGCGGCGGATGCGCTCGTTGTCCTCAGCGAGGTTGATAAGCTGAAAATAACTGGTGAAGGCGCGCACCAACACTTCGGCGTTGGCGACGGAGATGCCGCTGACGAGCGCTTCCAGTCGGTCGCCCGCCGTCGGGTCGTCGCCGCGGGCGGCCTTGGCGAGGGTGCGCGCCGTTTCCTCCAGTTCGAAAGCGGCTTCGCCAGCCTGCGTCTGGAGGGCCTGACCGAGGAGCCCGGCCAGCAGATACAGGTCGTCGCCAAAGGTGCGCGGGGTCATGATCATCGCGAGTAGTCTTCCTTGGGATTGGGAACGGGCAGCCAGCGGCCGTCGTAGGCGAGGCTACGCGGCGCCCCCGGCGATTGTAGACTCGCCGGCGGAACGACACGGGTCGCGTGCACGAAACGGGGCGCGGCGATGCAGGCGCAGCACGCAGCGCGGCGCGACCACGCATGATGAAGGTGAGGGCCGGACAACCTATGACCGAAACGGCAATGCCGCAACCGCGGCCAGGCGCGCTGGCGCTCGAAGAACTGGTCGACCGGATCGTGCCGGAGGATCCGCGGATCGCGCCGGACGGCTCGGTTGTCGCCTTCGTGGCCGGGCCGGCGGGGCGCACGGAGGAGCATGCCGCGCGCACCATCTGGTTGGGACGGGAGGGCGCCCCAGCGCGCAAGCTGACCGCCGGCGGGAGCGACGATCGCGCGCCGCGCTGGTCGCCGGATGGCACGCGGCTGGCGTTCCTGTCGGATCGGGTCGAGCGCGGCGAGACCTCGGGTCTCTATATCCTGCCGCTGGCAGGGGGCGAGGCGATGCGACTGGGCGATCTCGCCGGAGATCTGGACGATCCGCATTGGTCGCCGGATGGTTCGGCCATCGCCGTGCGCCGCACCGATCCTGTGCCGGCGGACAAGAAGGCGCGCGAGAAAGCGCGCGACGACGCGATCGTCGTCGAGGCGGAACCGCGCTTCACCCGCCTCTGGCTCATCGACGTCGCCACTGGCGCGGCGCGCTGTCTGACCACCGCCGACCGCGAGGTGCGCGCGCACTGCTGGCTGCCTGATGGTTCCGCACTGGCCATCGTGACGACGGCGCTGCCAGGCTGGAATGAACTCTTCAACGGCAGCAAATTGCGGCTGGTTCCGGTTGCCGGCGGTCGCGCGCGCGCGCTGGCCAGCTTTCCGCTGCTGGCGCACAGCCCGGTGGCGGTGACGTTGCCGGAGGGCGAGGGCGTGGCGGTCGCCGCCGATGGCGGGCGTCAAGATCCGCCCACCTCGGTCTGGGTCGTGCCGCTGGCGGGCGGCGAACCGCGCAATCTGACACCGGGGTTCGCCGGCGAAGTGGAGCAACTGGTCGCCATCCGCGACCGGCGCAACCGCATCGCCATCAAGACGGTCGAGCGAGTGCGCGGCGTCATTCGCGAACTGGATCTCGCCACCGGCGGTCTGACCGACATCACGCCGATCCCGTTGCGCGGCCGGGGCAGCGTGCAGACCGGCGTCAGCCTCTCGGCTGATGGTCGCCGTCTCGCTTGCATCTGGACCGACTCGTCGACCCCGGAAGAGGTGTATCTCGGGGAAGCGGCCGGCTCGGCGACAGCGGTGACGGAGTTCGGCGCATCGTTCGCGGGGCGATTGCAGCCGGCCGACGTGGTGCGCTGGGTCTCCGACGACGGAGTGGAAATCGAGGGGCTTCTGGTCTACCCGGCGGGGTATCAGGCAGGCCAGCGTTACCCATTGATCGTGGAGATCCACGGTGGTCCTTCGTGGCAGTGGGAAGACCGGGTCATGCTGGATTGGCATGACTGGGCGCAGCTGCTGGCCAGCCGCGGCTTCGCGGTGCTGCTGCCCAATCCGCGCGGCAGCACGGCCTACGGAGCGGAGTTCCAGAAGCTGCTGCAGGACGACGTGGGCGGCGGCGAGTCGCGCGATCTGGTGGCCGGCGCGAAGGCGATGGTGGAGCGCGGCATCGCCGATCCAGAGCGATTGGGCATCGGCGGCTGGAGCTGGGGTGGCTACCTGACCGCCTGGACGCTCACCCAAACGGATATCTTCAAGGCCGCGATGATGGGAGCCGGCTTGGCCAATCTGGTCTCGGATCACGGCACCGACGACATCCCCCACGCCAATCTGCTCTATTTCCCCGGTCACCCCTATCACCACCTGGACGTCTACTGGAACGCCTCGCCGATTCGCCATATCGCCCAAGTGGCCACACCGACGCTGATTCTCCACGGCGACAACGACGACCGCGTGCCGCCGACCCAGGGGGCCGAGTACTGGCGCGCGCTGACGACGCTCGGCGTGCCGGTCGAATTCGTTCGCTACCCGCGCGAACCGCATGTGATTCGCGAACGCGCGCACCAACTCGACCTGATGCGGCGGCTGGCTGGATGGTGCGAGCGGTGGCTCGGGCTGCCGCGGGCCGGCGCGGACGAAACGAAGCCGGCCGCGCGTTCGTCTGGAGATTGAACCACGGCGGACGATCGTGCCGATGCGCGGCGTTGACTTCGCCCCGCCGCGGCGTAGAATCCAAAGAGGCGGGGTATGGTCCGGCGCGTCGTGCGCCGAGGGGTGGGGATGGAATCGGCGTCGATGCTCGTATTTGCGCTGCAGGTGCTGCTGGCCGCGATGCTGTTCGCGGCGGCCGCCGGCAAGGCGCTTCGCTCCGATGAATTTCTGGCGGCCTTGCGTCTGAGTCACCTGCCGGACGCGGCGGCGCTGCCCCTTGCCGTGGCCGTGCCGGTCGCCGAGGCGGCGCTTGGATTCTGGTTGCTGCTGGCGCGCCCCACTCAACTGCCGGCGGCATTTGCCGCGTCCGGCGCGCTGCTGCTGCTGTTCAC